>NZ_JBMDJJ010000012.1:0-139450 GCF_057809135.1 Chryseobacterium sp. FG46
GTTCAATTAAAAATTCTGGAAGTAATAATTTAAGAAGGTCGTGATCGCTTAGCATTAGGCAAAGATAAACCTATTAAATATTCCCCCCAACTTTTGAGACTGATCCATTCTGGTATAATATGACTTAGGGTGAATTTAGACTGTGAAATGAAAATAAAATATAAAATATTGATTATCAATAAATTAAATTTTATTATTTGAAATATTATACCTAAATTAGCTGATTTTTTCTTCTTCAAAATCTCTACTATAGTTATTGAAAATATAAACAAACAAATATTTTCGTTATGAATAACTATTCAATTAAAATTGTCAGAAGAACTGATAAACAAAATGCTAAAGGAGAAAACCCACTGATTTTACAAATCATCATTAATTCTCGTTCAAAGAAGATAGGCTTAAAAGAATCTATTGATCCTAAGTTCTGGGATGATAAAAACTCCAAAGCTATTGGTAAAGGATTTAAAAGTTTAAATGTTAAGTTGAATAAAATAAAATCAGACTTAGAAGCGCATTGTAGCTTAAAAGAAGCTGGAGGAGTATCTATTACGTTTGATTTAATTGATCGGTATTTCAAAGGAAAAAGTGACAATGATTTCTATCAACTTTTTGATGAAATTGTCAAAGCTAAAGGGCTTAAAGAAGCTACATCTTATAAATATTCGTTACTAAGAAAAAGACTTAAAAGTTATAAGTCGAATATTTATACTTCAGATATTGACTATAATTTTGTGAAAGGCTTTGACACATATTTGAAAAAATTGGATCTGAAAGAAGGAGGTGCTGTTTATAATATGCACAAGTGTCTGAAATCTATTATTCATCAAATTTACTTAATGGAGAAAATTAGTTTTTCTCCGTATAATAACTTTAAGTTTAAGGGGCCAAAAGTGAATGATGAGTTTTTACATGAGGAAGAGGTGGTACGTTTAAGAAATCTAGAATTGGATGAAGAACAAATTAAAAAGTATAAATTAACAAAAGATATGTTTCTATTCTCTTGTTATACTGGATTGAGATTTAGTGATTGTGATCAATTATTAGTTAAAAATGTTGATTTAAATAATTCGGTAATTTCAATCGTTCAAAAGAAAACGGATGATATTTTAAAAGTTCCTTTTAGCGCACAAGCTAAAAAGGTCTTATGTAAATATATAATCGGTAAAAAGAAAGATGAGAAGATTTTCCCCAGTATTACTAATCAGACTATTAATAATAAATTAAAGGATTTGGCTGGTTTAGCTAAGATTAATAAAAGAGTTCATTTTCATCTCGCCAGACATACGTTTGGGAGTAGCTTAGTGAATTCGTACAATATTCCTTTACCTTTAGTGAGTAAATTATTAGGTCATAAAAATATTTCCAATACTTTAATATATACTAATTCTAATTTTTCCATCCTTAGAGATGCTATGAAAAACTTTAGTTACGGTAAAAAATCGTAATTTCGTAGAAGATAAAAATATAATTAACATAAAAGCGTAAGCTATCGCATTGGTACAAGAAAACCGCTAAACTTCTTAGATAACCAAATTCGATAGGCTTACGCCCGTGTCATCTATTGGCGTGGGCGATAAGTCATATCTGGTTATCGGGTTCTTAGCGGTACCTCTTGTACGGATTGGCTTAAAGTTCCACGCTTTTTCTATGAATAAAACTACCGTTTTGGAACTGAATGGTTACTAATAATCATGGGAAACTTTTCTTATCTGATTCAGAAAAAATTTCGAGAGCTGAATTCAGAGCAACAACGAATCTTCATCAGCGAATTTGAAAGGCAAAAGAAATCTGTAGGAATATCTTACCTGCTTTGGTTTCTTTTAGGATGGCATTACGCCTACCTTAAAAAATGGGGTTGGCTGATACTGTATATTCTTACTGTGGGAGGATTTTTTATCTGGGCAATTATTGACCTCTTCAGGATTCCTAAAATCGTTGAACAATACAATAATGATCTTGCCTTAGAGATATTACGGGATATTTCGATCATGTTTCCTGATGAGGTTCGGGATTCAGGTGATAAAGACGTTAATAGAAAGGCTGTAAATGACCTTTACATAACTCAGAAAATGCAATCGGGAGAAGGTTATTCATTTTATATAATCGTTGGTATAATCATCCTGTTTAGCGTTTCTGCTTTCTTCTTAAAGCCTGATCGGGCTAAAATGCAGAATACGATTGTTGATGAAATTATGATTTCGCAACCTCAACTCATAAAAACGTTTAAAAATATTTTTATTGGAGAAGAGTTTAGTATAAAGGGTTCTGAAAATTTTATTGTGAATAGTATTTCAAAAAAAGGATATAAAAATATAGGTGTTTATGAGGAGGATTTTGTAATTCTACGGAAATTGGTATTCAGAGATGAAAATTCAAAAGAAAACCTCATCACGGCATACGGAATATTTGGATTAACAAAGGTTGTATTTGAAGATGAAAGTCTGAAATATGAGGAAATCTTTAAAGAAAGAAAGCAATCAGCCAGACTTAATGAATCCTATCAACCTGCATATAAAAATACACATAACAATTCCGATGTTAAGTATAATTCAGACGAAATTTACCGTAATGAATTCCACAATAGGAAAAATGAAAAATTGGAAGAAGACTCAATACAAATCAATTAACCATGAAAAAATTAATCATACTTATCAATCTGTGCATTTTCTCAGTTTTTTATTCCCAAAACTCTTATGAAAATGAACTTAAGCAGACTAAATTGTTTGTGAAAGGAGTTTTAAAAAATCAGACGTCAAAAGTTATAGAATACGTTAAACTGACCGACGGTAGACTAAAGCAAAGTAAAACTGATAACCCTGTTGAAGAATTTGAGCTTCAATGGGATATGTTCTATAAAATCATAAGAAAAAATAATAAAATAATCTATATCAGTAAATCTGATGATTTATGGGGACATATTGGAGATAGCAAAACATCTTATGATTATTACTTCAACGGAGAAGGAATTTTGATTGGAGCTGAGAAAAGCCTTGATTTCTTTTTGTTAGATACAACCTGTGCGAATCAGGTCAAGTATTATGTTTCCTATCTCAATGTAAAATCTGAAAAACTAGAAAAGGTCGAAACATACAAAGATGATAATGGTAATGTTATTGATTTTACTTCCAGAAAATGCAAAAATAGCAAGATGTATATTCAGAGTATTACCCATAGTTTAGATAAGATCACTTTTAGAAATTTGGAGGGGTTTATGAAAGCTGAGAAAATCAAATATTACAAATAAGAATTTTGTAAGGAAAATAAAGCAAGTCGAGAGCAAGTAAAAGCATGATATGTTTTACTAAATAGTCAAGTAAAATAGAAGTGATAATATTGCTCAAATACAAGAAGAAGCAAGTAATGGATACCTGAAAAGGCTCTATGAAGCCCGAAAGGGAAAAAGTCCTACTATTCAGTGAAAATACGTTTTTAATCTTGTTGGAGATTGAGTAATACAAGTGAGAAATTTTAAAAATGCTGAAATCCAATTTAAAATTATTTGTATAAAAATATCCTTATTCTATTTTCGGAAAATAAATTTATGTTGTCACATCAATAAAACAAAAAAGTATAGTGAGCAATTTACTGAATAATAAAGTAAATTATAAGATTTAATGTAAGAAGAAATAAGCCCTATAAAGTTTGTATAAATTTGAAACAAGAGAATAATATTGTTTTTTTATAAAAAATACGGGAAACCACATGGAAATATCATTTAGTTTTTTAACTTTTACAAAATAAATTTAAAAGACTAAAACATGAAAAGTATTAAATCTATTGAGATTAAAAATTCTCCTTTCTTTGAAGATTTAAAGATTCAATTTAATGAAAAAATGAATTGTATCATGGGGGGGAGAGGTACTGGTAAATCTACTATTCTATTTTTTTTAAAATCTGCATTATGTCCAGATATTCAAATAGGTAAAATTAATGACATATTAAAAAGTAATTTAGGGAACGGAGAAATTATTGTAGAAATGCAATCTAATGATGGTTCTCTCTACCGTATTGTGAAAATATTTAATGAAGAGCCTCAACCATATAAATTACCAAATCAAGATTTTATCTCTCTTTTAAGGATTTTTGAAGATATTGAGTGTGACTTTTATGAAACTAATCAGATAGAAGAAATAGGCAGATCCCCAATTGATAGATTAAAGCTTATTGATAAGAAAAATAAGGCACAATTATATATTATATTTAAAGAATTATATAAAGTACAATTTTCTTTAGATGAAAATGCACAAAATATCAAAAGCACTACTTTCAGAATAAATCAAATAAAAGACTCTTTATTGCAATATGGAAATATTGAAGAAGAGTTTCAAGAATTTAAGAGTAGCGAGCCTATAAACATAGAAGCATCTGAAAAGGATGAATTTGAAAATGCTGATATAAATGAGAAAAAAAGAACTGATGAAAAGCGTTTTTTCAATAAAACATCCTCACTTTATTTAGATTTACATCATCAATTAAAATCATTTCAGGACTATCTTAAAGATAATTTTGAGAGCGCAATTTTGAATAAGGAAAATTATTTAAATAAAGATAAATTACATGCTTACATTGAGCAACTTTCAAACAATAATAATTTAATAAATAGTAAATTAATTGAAATTGAAACTTTAATAGATGATAGTAGAAAATTTCTAAATTCACACCATGCAGAAATAATTAAGACTCATGAATCTCAACAAGCTGATTTTGTGAGTTTAAAACAAAAGTTTGAGAAAAATAGAGATTATTTTACAAAATATAATATTCTTACTAACAGGCTAAAAGAAAAAGAAACCTTACAGCAGGAAATTGTTGAAATAGAATTAAAAAGGAGTAAACAAATTCAGGAAAGAATTCTTCTTATTGATAAACTTAATAAATTCAAAAATGAAATTTTTTCTATAAGGCTATCTGCTGTTCAGGAAATTAACGAAATCTTGGGAGGAGATGTGAAAATAACCTTGAAATTCTCAGGTATAGTAACTGAATTTGAAAATAGACTTAGAGATGCATTAAAAGGGTCGGGATTAAAATATAATGATTTGATAAATAAAATTGTAACAACATTTAAACCTGATCAATTTGCTAAAACGATACAAGATAAAAATATCGAATCATTAAAATTAGTTTCTGGGATAGATGAACAAAGAGCTAATGCTATAATAAATAATCTATTTGATTCAGATTCTATTTATAAAATTGAAAGTACCTATTGTGATGACCTACCAGATTTTAAATTGAAAATTGAAGGAGATACTCAAAGAGATAGTTACAAGAATTCTGATGAGCTTTCAATGGGGCAAAGATGTACTACTGTTTTACCAATAATATTTGCTGTATCTCAAAATCCTCTAATAATTGACCAACCAGAGGATAACCTTGATAACAAATATATTAGCGAAAAGATTCATAATATAATAAAAGAGCAAAAAGATAATAGACAATTAATCTTTATAACACATAATCCTAATATTCCAGTTTTAGCGGATTCCGAGTATAACTTATTTTTAAATTATGAAAATAAAGAGTCTAAAAAATTAAAGGAAGGAACTGTAGATACAGTAAAAGATGATATTTTAAAAATTTTAGAAGGAGGAGAAAAAGCATTCAAGATAAGAAAAGAAAAATACAATATAGATTATGAGTTATAATGAAACTGAAAAATTAGCATTATTAAACTCATTAAAAGAAGAAGCTTTTTCTGATAAAGTAGATACTCAAAAAGCTGAACAAATCTCGCTTGAACTTAAAACGATTCCCGATTCAGAGAAGAGTAAATTTCTAGATTTTGTTAATGAGTTTTTAGAACTTGGATTTTCAAAAGGTTATGAAAGTGATATTAACCCGTCTGATTTTTTAATTTTAACCGAAACTGAAGAAATTGCTGAAGTTTTAGAAGAATTACATGAAGACAAAAAGGCTGTAAGCAGGGCTATTGTAAACTTTAAAGATTTATTTGATAAGGTAAAAATTGAGCTACAAGACTATTTTATTAACTATAAAGGGTATTTTATTACAGAATTAATCAATTCAAGAACTGAATTAGGGTATAAGTTAGTTTTCTTTTATGAATCAACTTATCATATTGCACCTTTAAAGGGAAGAGTTGGAAATCAATTAAAAGATTATGAATGTATCTTTAATGAATTTAATCCATCGGAAGAGTTAAAGTTGGATATGAATAGTAATTATTTATGTATTTTTCTATTAATGTCTAAAATGAATAATAAGGATGCTCTTGATAGCCTTAAAAGCAAGATACATAAATTTGTTAGTGAATTTGAGGAATTTTATTATTATTCAATTTCTGGAGAAAATTGTGAAAATACTAATAGAAAAGATGATTTTATTGATGAAATAGATATAGTATTATCTACTTATATGTCCAATGGGAAAATAAATTTTGAAGAAGAGAAGATTATAAAAAAATTATGCACAGATTTTAAATCACCATTGATTTTTTATAAAATTTTAAGTGGAGGATTTAGTGGTTCAAAAGTGCTGGAAATTAGGCCTAAAAAAACTAATAATTTTGAAAATGATAAAATCTATATTGTTAAGTATGGATATATAAGTGATGGTAAGATCAAGAAAGAAAAAGATAACTTTAGTGCTTTTATAAAAGGAAGGAAAGGTTTCTCAAGCTATACAGATGCTAGCTATGTTAAAACATTACATTATGAAGGAATATTATATAATTATGCAATTTCAGATAATAGTAAATCATCAGTGCCATTTAATGACATTGTAAAAAGTACTAAGGAACCATATAAGGATATAGAGAAAAAACGAAATATAATTACAAAACTATTTAGTCAAAATGAAGCTTTCGATAAATGGCGGGAAGATTATAATGAAATTAAGAATACAAAGGTAAAGGATTTGTATATTGATTACGTTAGTAAAAGTAAAATTAAAGAATCAATTAAAATAATACTTAATGATGACTCTAAAAGTAAGGAAATGCTAGATATATTTGATAAAATATCTAGTTATGAGCTAAAGTATAAAGAAACGGTGTGTCATGGTGACTTACATACAGATAATTTTTTTATTGACGATGAAGAGAATGTATATCTAATTGATTTTGGATTTACTAATAAAAGACATGCTGTTTTGGATTATACATCTTTGGAATCTTCGTTAAAATTTAAACATTTTCCTCGTTATTTGGAAAGGGAAGAAATTGAGGCAATTGAAGAAGAATTACTTTCACATAATACATTTGATTTTAGTTATAATTTTGCTAGCACAACGAGAAAAGAAATCATTGAGTTATTGCTTATGATTAATACAATAAGAAATAATGCAATTAAAGATTTGACCGATGGTAATAAAATGGAATATTATATTTCACTTTATTTATTATCTATTAGACAAATTAGATACCCTAATATGAATCAATTGTATGCTTGCCATTCTGCAAAAATACTAGGAAATTATATAACAAGAAATTTAGGGCTATAGTCACAAAAAGGAATAAAACCTAATTTAGGTATAATATGACAAAGCGATCATTTGGTCGCTTTTTTTAATATGGAATTTTTATTATTGAAAATCAGTACTTTCTGTTTTTGGTATCAAATGACTCTATGAAATAATCTATGCATTTAATGTTACTGCAGTTAATTAAATAAAAATTGTTTAACAAATAAAATTAAAGCAATGGATAAAAAATTAGTATTGTATGTATTCAAACAAAACCGAAAATTAAAGAAAGAAATTAAACAACTCAGAAATCTTATCAATGAAAAATGTAATTTTAAGGAATTATTGACGGTTAAAGAAGCCTGTGAGTATTTTGGGTTTAGTGAAAAAACGTTTTACCGATACAAAGATATGGGACTAAAGACCATTCAGAAAAAAACTAATGCGAAAATTTATGTAAAAAAAATCGATGTTGAAAAATTCTTAAATAAATAAAAAATGGTTGATAGAATAAAATTTGTTGTAGATAATGCAGGATTAAGCGAGGAAATTCTTAGTAAGAAATTCTTTAAAAATAAACCAAATAAAAACGGTGATATTGTTTATACTTATCGGAATAATTATATTCAAGATGATGATATTAATGAAGATGAATCGAATGATGATATGGGAACCTTGCCTAGTAAGTATAGCAAATATTTATATATTCAGTATGTTCAATATAAAATCTCGAAGAGATTACCAAATGTTGATTATAATGTTAAAAATAAATTAATTATTCATAGAAATATCAGAAAGGATTGGTATGGAATTGGAGTATTGGGCGATTTAGCTTCTAAATCGTTTGAGAGAATAATTAATAGATATGGCAAAGAATTTCAAATAGATAATAAATTATTATGGAAAGCTAGAATTACCCAAATTGAACTAGGTGTAACTCTTCGCTTACCAGTAAAAATGAAAGGTATATTAAGTTGTTTTCAAAGTTTTGAGGGACTGACCGAAAAAAATATATATAGTGAAAACGGAGTAAGTTTTATTGGAAGTAATTTTTCAGTTTCGTTCTATGATAAAATAGTAAAAATGGAAAATAATAATGAATTGTTCGTTAAATCCAAAAACAAGAAAAAATTAAAAGATAAGGTAACTAAGAAAAATTATTTCTTAAGATTTGAGTTAAAAGTTGATAAGGTAAGTGGGTTTTACAATAAAAATTTTGATGATAAGATTAACAATCTATTTAAAATAAAAGATAATTGGAATCATCTTTTGTATTCGATAGCACACTTATATGAAAAGGTGAAATTTATTGATGTTGTATCTCCAGAAGTTATGGATCTGATTAAAGGCGAAGAAAAAAAGCCGATGGATAATCTATTGAAATTTCAAGGAATTAAAAGTATTACACCAGATGTTTTTTTCGAGGAATTGTTGCCTCAGATGAAGAAGGAAAAGCAATCAAAGTTTAAAAAAGAATACAGAGACTTTTATAATGATTATGAGCGAAAATTCAGACATGGTTTCAAGGAAGAATTTCGAGCTAAATTAGACGAGAAAATTGACTCATTACTCAGGAACGCTTAGTATAAAGAGTAATATAATACCTAAATTAAGTATAAATATATATGAGGTAAAGGTATATGAAGCAGGGAAACTTTCTTGTTTAATTAAATGAAATAATATTAGGCTGTCGTGTAAAGCATAAGATAGAGAATTTGCAATAGCTCATTAAGTGGTTTACTTTTCAAGCTGTATTCAAATTAATAACCATGAGGAAGTTAATTAATAAGGCAAATTTCAATGTTCTTTTTTTAATAATATATTTTCCTACCATGGTACTTAAAAGAGGAGTTTGATCCCTTAAAAAACGTCTTTGAGAATGAGAATTAACGTCATAATCAGTTTTGATTATGACGTTTTTATTTTTACGAATTACCAAATACTTTTATGCTAAAGAATTGGAAGTATGGTAGTGATACAAGCTGTAAATGTTCTTATTTTTTACCATATTTTCGGAATGAAGCTATAAATTGATAGATAAAGAATCCTGTAATAATTTTATTAAAATAGTCTATAAAAAGACTTAGACCATTAAGTTGATTTTTGTTAACTAAAAAATCAGTCCTGTGTGTTATATCTAGAAATGAAAAGTAATAACCAATAAGATTCCAGTCTATTGAAGAACAAATAAAAATTTTATCAAGTGTCCAAAGATAGCAAATGTAAAAAATTATTGAAACTATAATAAGCCATATAAAGGGTCTGCCGATCGAAAGTCCATGATTATTAGAGAAGCTATTAACCCACAGTATAAACTTATCTTGTGCAGGAATGGATTCTACCTGTTTTAAGGCTTCATTAGAAACCATTTGAAGCTTTTGTGATTCATAAAAATTTCCTGAATTTTCTACTATCTTTTTTAGTTGTAAAAAAACTTCATATCTGTTTTTGTAATAATTATCATCCTTTTTTTCAGGATAATGTATATTTTCAATAGTTTTTATTTTTTCGAATTCTGCGAAGTTATTTGGAAAATCACAAGATATAAATGATGTGCTTTGCCCAAATTTATTTCTATATAATGAAATTTCAGTATATTTTGCTAATGAGAAGTTATCAAAAATAACATTATCTAAATTTGATTTGTGAAGTTCTAGTTTTGTATTAATATTATTAGAAATAGTGCGAGGTTTTATATCAAAGAAAATTGCACTTTTATCTGTTGAGAAATTATGTAAATAAAAATTGTTGATGCTTGAATTTTCTACTTGAACTTCTCCTTCAAAATTACCTTTAATAGTTAAACTATTAAGTATAGAATTATGTATTTTTGATATTCTATGTCCATTGGCAGCAGAACTGCTTAGACTTAGGTTAATATTAAGCTTTTTTTTATCTTCTTTTGTTAGATAATAATGAAGGCTTTTTTCACCAATAGTATGTTTGTTTGATAATTTTAATCCAGTTTTATCATCCTCATTGTTTTCATTAAATCGGAAAGTTAATTCTTTACAGTCATTAATGAAAAAAGAGTTTTTCTTTAGTAGTATTCGCTCAAAAGTTGTGTTTACTGATTTAAATAGACGAATCCATCTTCTTGCAAAAATATTCTCTTCTGTATAGCTGATGTCTAACTTGTTGATGTTTTGAAAAAAAATAGTGCTTTCAATAATACAATTGTTAATTCCAACAGAATTAATATTTGAATTATTTATATTTCCACTTATTATAGAGCTGCTAAAATGTAATGATATATTTGTTGATGTTATTTCTGTTATTTTTATATCTCCTATATAACAATTTAAAAAGCTTATACTAACATCTTTAAATTCAATATCTTCTTGATTTTCTATTTGTAATGTACTAAATCTGCAATTTGAATATGTTATAGCGAATTTACCATCTTGATAATCAACATGCTCAAATTTTGATGCTTCAAGAAGAATTGTAGTCTTGCCTATAAAATCTTCATTTTCAATAGCGTTATACGGTACAGGAGATAATATTGTTGTCATGTTAAAATAAGTTATTTATTAGTCCTTCAAATCTCAAATTGGGTTTAAATATGTTCATTATAACTTCAAAAAGTTAATACTTTCTGTAAATTAATATTTTGTTTATACCCATAATCGTTTTGTTAATTCATAAAGTAAAATATGTCGCTCTTCAATTTCTTTTTTCCCATAAGTCTCATACGATTTAAAATTTAAGTTATTTTCCTTGATAAATTTTGAAAAAGTTACTTTCTTATGATACATATCAGGAAGTAGTGTTCTTGCGTAGTAAGTACCTACAACATTGTAAGTTTTTAATTTTTCTGAATAAAGTTCATCTCCTGAAGATTGATTATCCTTTCCATTTAATAATAAAAGCCCTCCAAGTCTATTTCTTTGGAAATTGAATTCCTCTTCATCTTCAAATAACTTTAAGTTTTCTTCATGATTAGTAATGATGTGTTCTATATGATAAACATTTGCACCCTTAGATTGTGAAACTAGTTGATAATAACTTCCATACTCGTTTTCATTTGAAAAGTCACTTATATAATGATCGATTCTTGCAAAATAATATCTTAAAAACGTTTTTCCAAAATCATTGTAGCCTACATTTTTAAAAAACTCATATTTAAAAGCTTCATCTAAAGTTTCTCTATCATGCTTTTTCTTAACTGCTGTGAGTAGTTGATGATCGAAGTTTATCTTTGCTAAATCTATTGATACATTTCTAATCCCAATGGATAAAGTAATAACATTCGTATTAAACTCATTCGATTTATAGCTATTAGTTAAGTTTAGTAGACTAAAAAATTTATCAAAATATTTTGGAATTAATTTTAATTTTTCATTCCGCATTTTGTCATCAAATTCAATAGAAGATAATGTCAAAACAAATTGTCCATCCATATCATTTAGCTTGTTGAAGTAAATAAATTCAAAATCTTTATAATAGTCATGGTAATATTTTAACATTTCTACATAGACATCTGAAAAATAAGGTAGAATCTTTGCAACAAAATATCTTGCATTTTCTTCATTGTTTTTCAAACCAATTTTTAGATCATATTCATCCAGAAAAATAGTTTTGTGATATCTCGTTTTATCAAGTTTGCTATATTGTTCTGCATTATCTGAAAATTTACTTCGAAAATAAAATCCAAAAAATTCGTCGATTTCATTTTCTCCATTTTTTTCAATTTTCTCAATCTGAGATTCCCAAATTTCAATATATTTTTCTCGATCAGCAATATCGATCTGGCTTAAAATTTTACCTTTTAATATCTCATAAGGTTTTAGAGGAACTCCCCTGTCATTAATAACTTCAAAAACCATTGCCACATCTTTATCTTTGTCTATTTCAATTTCTATAAGATAAACTCTATGTCTGAAATAAGAAATGAAGGTTTGTAACTTATGTGGCGTTTCGAACTTTGTATCTAAACTATTTAATATTACTAAATAGTTCTTATATATATTTCTTTCAGAAATAATATTTTCATCATTTCTTCTTTTAAAATCAATGTTATTGTCTAAAATATCTTCAAGTGCATTTTTTCTATCTTTGAAGCCCATCCAAAATGTTTTACCAAACTCAGTAACTCCTACAATGGAGTTTTTCAAAGCGTCTATTATATGTTGTTCAAGATTATGCTTTATTGCTAAATGATATAATCCTATTGAAACTAATGTTAAAGTTGTTAGTCTTTGTTGACCATCAACAATATATTTTTTTCCTTTAATAAGATTTGTCATAAAAGTATTAAGATAGTACCACTCTAATTTATCAGTACTTTCCTGATTGATTTCTTGATGTGGGTTGTATTTTTCAAGGTCGAACCTGTAGAAAATATCTTTAAGCAAAGATGAAACGGGCTTATATTCAAGTTCATCATTCCACTTATATTCTCTTTGATAAAAATCAACATCATATTGAATATTATTAAAAATTTGGCTTATTTTTCTATCATATGGTTTAAGTCCCATTTTTATATATTTTTTATTTATATTTTTTCAGAATATTATCTTTTAAACAGAAAAGTAAGGTAAATGGCTAATGAGCATATAATATAAATAACCATAACAAGTATCGTTGTTAATTTATAGGTATTCAAAAATAAGACTATTGCAATGGCTATTATGGGTAATAGCCACAGGAAAAGTTGCATTAGAAGTATTCTATTACTTTGTTTTATTTTTTCCTTTTCAACCTTACTAAACGATTTTTCTAGTTCTATAATTTTATTCTGTTCAAAAGTTGATTTATATTGAAGAATATTGTCACTAATGAAGCCTATAGAAGATTTTTGGTTATTAATAAAGATTTGAATAAATACACAAAATATTATCAATCCTATTAGTAACAAATAATTTTTAAAAGAATTTATATTTTCATAGTCCAAAGTAGATAAAGTGAATACTAGGGCGGTTGGAATTGCAATTAGTTTTGTTTGCGAATCATTTATAACAGACTGTAATTTTTGATTAAATTCCAACGCTTTTGAATCAAGTTCGACTTTCAGCTTGTTATATGAAAAATTTCGTAAATAATAGTTATAACTAGATTCCGCTTTATCGTCGTAATCATAAAAATTTTGGATTAAAAATGAAAAACGGATATCTTCTTCTTTTGGAATTAGGTATTCAACTAAAAAGTTCAAATAAACATTTTTCTTATCTGCAAAAGCATTAGTTTGGAGAAGTGAAACAAACTGTTCTATTCTCTTTGCTACATCAACATTCAAAGATTTTAAATCTTCATAGGAATATTTTAATGGTAGAAATAAAGAAATTTCCTCTCTTAAAATAATTGCGTTCAAAACTTCTGCATCTTCATAAGTATGTTTTGAAAAATTGGATATTTCGGATATTAAATTAACAATTAGGGAATAATTTTGCTGAAAAGGTAAATCATCCGATAAATAAGAGCTTCTTTCAAAAATATAAATTTCATCACTAGGAATATTGTAATAATTTTTTCTTAAAAATGATTCTCTAGTTTCAAAAAAACCAATACTAGAAATTCTTGGGAGAGAAAATTCTAAAGTTATAGAATCTCCTACTGAATAATCATCAATATCAGAATTTTCAATTAATTCTGAATTGTATAGTGTATCTAAAAATGATTTATCGTCAATTACATTTTGGCAAAATAAAACATTATCCTCAATGCTTTTTGAGGATGAAGTATTAATTATATCAACTATTTGATTAAGCATTTTTGTTGCTCAATTCTTTAATTTTATCTCTTAATATAGGAGAAATATTTTTGATAGTTAATTTGTTCCCACTACTATCTAAGACAATTGTATTATCTAAAATTAGTTTGGTATCAAACTCAATTTTAAATTCTTTATCAGAATAAGTAATTGTCTTCAGGAACTTCATACGTGCTTTATCTCCGCTTATGATTTCACTAACTCTATAAGCTTCTTCAGTAGCAAAATCTTGAAAATGCTCAGGATTATCAGGATTTAGAATACTTGAAATTGTCGATAAAAGAATTTCTTTTTTATTATCTATACAATCGTGGCAATAAGTAAATACTTTATTTTTTTTATTAATTTTTGTATTTCTATCCCACTGTTCAATATCAGCGTATGCTTCAATGGCAGTAATTAACCGTTTTGTAGATTCTGTACTCGTATTTTTATTATCAACATCAATAAATGACATAAAATAATAACTGACTTCTTTCATTCCTTTAACGAAGGATAGATATGTCTTTCTCTCTGAAGGAAGATTATTTTCTATATTTACCCATTCTGTTAGATTGATTAAGCAAGCAACATCAACTTTACTTAAATCTAAGTTTTTAATATTATCTAATGTTAAGCTTTTTTCATCAATAACAAATCCTTCCTTGTTGTTAATCATTAAAATTAAAAGTAGATCATTGGATGTTATTATATTTCTATATTCGCATATAATCATATAACCGCCAGTTGCAGCTACGGTATTTTCTAATACAATTTTATAATGATTCATCACATTAATGGAAAAATCATAAAATTGGCAGTCATTATTAATGTAATCAATTAAACAATCTCTAAACTTGGGGTTTTCTTCCGCAAAAATCCCATAAATTGGACTAGATTTTTTATGATAAGACTTATCAAGATTTCCAAGAAATGTTTTTTCCTTTTCTCCAATTGTTAATAAGTTATCAGCAGCCTTAGGATTAACAAGTCTATTTCCAGCATCTTTTAATAGCTGATGGATTACTATGTTTTTGACTTCTAAATTTTCTCCAATTTTCTCGAATTTTTTTGCCATATTTAAATTGTTTACATTCGATTAGTTTTTCAAATATACAAACATTAGTAAATGTAGCATTTACGGTTTACCATAATTTATTTTTTAGTCTTCGAAAA
The DNA here is from genome assembly GCF_057809135.1 of Chryseobacterium sp. FG46. Classification (NCBI taxonomy): domain Bacteria; kingdom Pseudomonadati; phylum Bacteroidota; class Flavobacteriia; order Flavobacteriales; family Weeksellaceae; genus Chryseobacterium; species Chryseobacterium sp. FG46. The sequence continues at coordinate 15,293 of NZ_JBMDJJ010000012.1, forward strand.
TAATTATAGAAACTCTAAATGTATTTTTACATGATTTAAAGAAAAATTTCCCCTATACTTTCCCCTTTGTAATCACAATCGCTATAAAACCCCATAAATAAAGAGAAAAATAAAAAATATTCGAGCCCAGGTGGGACCACAGAAAATCAACCGCTTACATCATGTGAGCGGTTTTTTTATTTTTTACAAAATTCATATTTATTTTTTCAGAGAATGGGCTCTGTTTGTTTTATAAAGACGGAATAAATGATCATAAACCACCATCTCAAATAATCTTTGATGGGAAATAAACAACCTGTTGATATGCATATGAAAAATGCTTTTGAAGAAATCTTTTGGTTTTATTTTTAATATATTGTCACTTTCCAATTTTGAAAGTTCTTCAGGCTTTAATACAATTTCACCGATATTACTTTTTATTAAATCTCTGATTTCTTCATATTCCTCAGAGGTAATAAATTCAAAGTAATGAGGATAAAACTCATTATACTTTTTCTTTAACTGATTGTTTAAGTTCTTATCTGCATTGAATTCTGACTTGAAAGCATTTTCAGAATGCCTTGCAAACTCTGTTTTCTCTTCAAGAGATAGGTTGAATGCTGATAAAATTTGATCTATATAAAATAAAGAAGTAATGATCTTTTCTTCATCACTGTATTCCAGGAAGTTTAAAATCAATTGGCTGCTTTTAAAAAAGAGGTGCTCCGCGTATTCTATCGTGTTTTCACCATAACGCTCAAGTTCTCTTGAGTAGCTATCCATAATGATAGAAGAGACTTCTCCTGATTCCAGATAGTCCTTAAATAAGGAATTGATCATTCCCAAGATAATGCTATGGTCAGTTATATTTTTAAGGTTTAATCTTATCCTCAGGTGGGATTGAGGATCGTTATATCGTATAAAAAACCATTGATTAATAAGATTTTGAATTTGTAATTGTTCAACTAATGGTTCTATAACTTCCTGTAAAATACTATCTGAAGTTTTGATCCCGGTGTAAACTTTGAAATAAAGCCATTCACTTCCCGGATGAAATTTTCTGGTTATCATGTTATTTATAGATCTTTATAAAGAGAGAAAACGAATTGATGAATATAATCTGACTGATCATTATAAAGGAACTCCTCAATAAAAATTAGTTTCTCATTTTTTACGGATGATAAAAACATTTGAATTAAGTCGTAATTTTTCAGATTGACCGCCAGTGTATTATCTCCTTTTACCCACTGTATCCATTGTGGAATTTGTTTTAATTTTCTCCACTCTTCAATATTTTGAAACAGAAGATCTCTTTTACCAGATTGAAGAATGGAATCAAAATAATGAATTTGTTCAGGATCAATTTTCCACTGTGCTTTAGACAGAATGATATTTTGATATTCAACTCTTGGCAGGAAGTCATAGATTTGGGATAAACCACCCCAGCTAAATGATAAATAAGGTTTTACATTCTGATTATTATAATCGCATAAAAAATGGTAGACAGGTAAAGAGTTATTTAAATAATTATGGGCATTCGTAAGATGAGGAATAATTTCTTTATTGTGCTTCTTTGACCTTAGAAATAATTGGCTATTCTTTATGGACAGGTACAAGTCTTCCACAAAAATTTGATTGTCTTTTTCTAATGCAGAGCTTGCCAGATAAGGAATTTCATATTCTCTTAGCGAAGGTCTTCTGATTACATTTCCAATTCTGGATTCTGGTAAGTGTACAATTTCTGCTAAAATTTTGTCCGGATTAAGTTCCTGTTCTTTTTCAGCAATGGTTTTCACCAAATCTTTTATAGATGATTTTTCTGAACAGAATCTGCCCAATAATTTTCCCGCATTTCCACCGGCAGATTTTAAAAATAATTTTTCCTGCTGATTTTCTGAAATGATTTCAGCCATAACGGACAATGTATCTGGCAGTTGATTCCATTGTTCCTCAAAACCATTAAAATCATCATCAGTTAAATGTATTATATGATCTTTATTCCAATAAGCTTTTTGTAATTTCTGGTTGAGAATAATTTGTACCGGATTAAGATTTACCTGAATTTCTTTTTTCTGATTAGAATACGGTAGGATTAAATCTTCAATATAAGGATGAACTCCTTTGGCCGGAATATCTTGTAAATAGCCAATTCCTATTTCCGGATCTAAAGCATAAGATAAAGGAACTTCTTCGTTGTCAAATCTTTCATGAAAAGCTTTTTTGAATTTTTCTAAAGCAGATTCTTTGTAAGGAACAGCAATTTTATTCAGAAAAGAGATTCCTTTCTTCAGTTCTTTTTTCCATTGATAGGATAAATTTGTTTCATCTTCAAAATAAAGATCTGTCTGAAAAAGATATTTCTTTTCATATTGTACATTCAGCTTTTTGATGAGTCCCTCGATTTCAGTATATGCTTCTGCCGTATTTCCAAAATGTAAATCAAGTTCACTGATCTTGTTTTTAATAGCCACTAAAATATCTTTTTCCTTATGTCTGCCAATTTTGTTTAGCATGTAAATTAATCGTTCCAGAAAATCCCCTCCCGAAACTGTAGGATTAATTTCACTTATTAAAACCTGATTTCCAATAAGCTCATCAATAAATTCCCGGGCTTCTTCAAAAGATATATCTTCATGAACGAGAAAGGTGGCAAGCTGGTCAATTGTTTTATCTGTTTCTGAAAATTGTAGTATAAGTTCTAACTCTTTGGAAAATGGGGCGGAAGAAATAATGTAATCTCTTTTTCCTCCGGTATTTTCATATTCTACAAAACGAATTTTATTCCCAACCTTATGAATACTGTTGTTAGGAAAAAAAGAGATGTTATTTTTAATGGACGGAATTAAAAGAATCTGCTCTGATAGGGCCACTAAAAAATGCATATCCAGCTTTGTATCCCTTACTTTTGTATGCTCTGAGAATATCGGAAATAGAGTTTCTTTTTCAAATTTTCCTATACTTACTCCTGAGAATAAACCAAATGGGGTACAGCGGGTACTTGAGCGGTTATAATATTTTAATAATGATTTTTTTGTTCTTTCGTTTAGGGTTTGATAGTCTATTAGACCATTGTCTTTAGATTTTTCTATCTCCTGATACAAAGAAAGAGAAGCTAAATAAATGGCTTCTCTGAAAATAGGATTATTATAATATTTTTCTAAATTTCCGTGGGTTTTATTTTCACCGGAAAAATTATTCTGAAAATCTCTGTATGAAAAAAGCGGTGATCTGACAACAAAACTGTCAAAAAACTGGAAAGGAAAACGTGGCATTAATTAAGGTAAATTGGGATTTCTATAAAGCTGTTGTTGTAAAATTTTATTTCCAGAGGAGCTCCGGCATCTTTAATGGTTTCTTCACTTACATCTTTTCCAGTTCCATAATTTATCTGCATAAGTGGATTTTTTATAGCTCCTAATACTAAAACCAGTTTACTTCCTTTTTCCATTTTTTTACTTACAAATTCATTGTTGGTAACAGTTATGCTTGTTTCTTTATTCTCACGCAGCAATTTTCTTTTTTCTGAACTTTTTGCATAGCTTGCTCTTCCATAATAGGTAGATAAAAGAAAATATTTGCCTTCTGTATTTTGCTCATACAGCTTCATGTATACATCAACATCTTTTTTATTGACAGATAATTTCAGATTACCCACAAAATTTCCTGTAAATTCCACAGGTTTTTCAAATGGATCTGATGAAAATACAACGGCGTTTGGACTGTAAATTTTACTATCCAGCACGTTATCTTTTTGCTTAAAAAGCTCATCTGCATTGGTACGGTCTTTTAAATCTACCGTAAGCGGTGTGAAGTCTTTATCTCTATCTTTTGCTAGAGAAAGCTGATGCTGGCTTGTGATATAGAATTTTAATTTATTTTTTTCAAAATCTTCAATGCTAGAAGTACTTTTCCATTCATTGGTGCCCATTACCTGATAATTAATTTTATCTTTTAAAAAAGCGGGTTTTAATTTACCCTTCAGAATATAATCAAACCATTCCATTGTCATATTTCCGAGATCAATATTGGCTGAAGGATCAATAGCATACCCTTTTAAATTACTTTTAATATAACCTTGAGCTCCGGAATGATCATACGGGCCAATAATGACATAATGATCGGTGTTTTTGTTATATTTAGAATGGTTTCTTAAATAATATAATGCTCCCAGCTGATCAGAATCATAGTATCCTGTAATAGTTAAAACCGGGATGTTGATGTTAGAATATTCCTTTTTGTAAGGAATCATTTTCTGCCAATAGCTGTCAAATGCCGGATGCTTTAACCAGCGCTGAAATATTATATTTTTTTTACCGGCAATAGAATCCAACTTGTTAAATGCCTCACCACCTTCATACCATTTTTTAAAAACAGAATTCCAATGATCTTCATCTTTGAAGCCTGCATCAAGCATTTTATTATTGGTAACATAGTTAATCCAACGAAGGGAATAAGAGGAAAAGATGTTATTATTCATAGGGAAATCTACTACGCCAATTCCTACAGAGGCCTGCGGAATAATAGTTTTTAGAGCCGGATGAATATTTTTAGCCGCTGCCCATTGGCTGAATCCCAGATAACTGCCTCCGATCATTCCTACTTTGCCATTGCTCCATGGCTGTTTTATAATCCAGTCAATAACCTTATTAATATCTTCCTGCTCATGTTCAAAAGGTTCTATGGCAGCGTTGCTCGTATATTTTCCTCTGGGATATATGTAAACAGAATGATAACCATAGCTTGCCTGTACTTTTTGATCATTGACATCTTCTGCATCAGGATAGATGGAATTGACCAGGATGGTAGATTCAGGATTGGTTATTTTTTTATTTAAAACAACTCTTATACTGATTTCATTATTAATTAATAAGCTGTCTTTCACCTCGAAGTTCCTGGAGTCGAGTTCTTTTAAATAATTTTTAGCGATATCAAATGTAGGTACTGTTATATATGAATTATAACTTCTGCACAGCAGTAAAGCCTTTTTCAGATCCACGCTGTCTTTGCTTTCAAAATCATTTTTAAGGGAAGCCAGAATCTCTTTTTTTGTTTTCTCGGCATCACCATTGAAATAGCGGGGAAGTATGATCTTTGTTTTTGCCGGCAGACTTTCATATTTTTTAAGGAATTCTTCTTTATATTTTTCCTGAAAATTTTTGTATGAATTTTTATTTTTTTGAGCATTTATGTAAATTTCATACTGTGTTCCCATAGCGTATGAAATAATGGGATTACTTTTTCTGTAAACACTGCGTACTGAATCCAGCTGGCTTAAAGCAATATCATAGTTTTGTGCTGCCATACTTACTCTGAAAAGATTATCATACTTTACCGCCTTGTCTTTTTCTTTATAATTCTTTTGTATTTCAGAATTTAAATAAGAAATCAAAGGCTGCAGTTTTTCAATATTGTATTCATTAAAATGCTTAATACTTATTTTCTGAGAAAAAGCAATATTGAATGTAAGGAAAAAAGATAGTGCTAACAGGTACTTCATAAAAATAAAAAATCAGTAATTTTTCTCAAAATTACTGATAAAATGTTGAAATTGTCATTAATTTTTTACTGTCACATCCAGAGTATCTAATGTTTTGTCTAACACAGTATCGTTATCTCCATTCAAAAGCTTTTGATCGCCCCCTTCAGAGCTAAGCCCTCCTTTTATCTTAGACATCTGAACTTTGTTTAAAGATAATCTTTTTTCTGTTTTTTTAATTTTTTTCACTACTAAAGTAATTTTAAGATTTCTACATGAATTGAGGTACAAAGGAAATTCTATTCCTGTAAATAAAGAATTTATATATACCGAAATTGATAAATTCCGATAGTGTTTAAGTGTAAGGTTTTGATTTTTAGTGTTTTGTAATTTTGTTTTAATTGAGTGCTTTTATATAATAAGAAGGAAGTGTTCCTGTTATTTTTTTGAAGGCATTGGTGAAAGATTCAGCATTGTTGTAGCCAATATCATCAGCAATAGCAGCAATGGTATGCTTTCTTATTTTTTCGTTAGATTTTAATTCTTCAACAATATAGTTAATCCTAAGCTCATTCAGATATTGGGAAAAGTTTTTGCCTTTTAATTCGTTCACCAGCTTAGAGAGATAATCTCTATTAGTATCAAATTCTTTTGAAAGAGAATCTAAAGTAATATTTTTATTGAGAAAACTATTAGCCTTTTCAAACTGTTCTATTTTATCAATGAGTATTTTAAATTTTGGATTGGAAGAAAGGTCACTTTTCGGAGCTTTTTCCTTTCTTTCAATAATAGTGGAGGAATTATCTGTAATAGGAGTTTCATTCTTTTTTTCTTCTTCCAGCACAGGGGTAGTCAAAGGTTTTTCTGATAATACTTTTGCCTGCTTTTCGTATTCTTTTATTTTTTTTCTGTTTTTCCTCATTACGAATATGAAAACTAAAGTAATCAGCAGCAAAGACGCTATCAGCCAGGCATTCTGGTGGTTCAGTTTTTCAATTACATTTACCTTTTCTTTCATAAGCAGAGGTGTGTCATACTTTTTCAGAATTTCTTTTGAAAGATTTTTGCGGTTTGCAGCTATTATACTGTCGCTATGTATTAGATTGTCAATGTATTTTAGTTGGGTTTTAAGATCGCCTTTCTTTTTATAAAAGTCTATCAGAATTTCATATCCATCTCTTTTTATAGGTTCAAAACTGTTGAAAGTAAAAGAAATGGAATCTGCCTTTTTAAAGAATTCTATAGCTTCGTTTTCACTGTAGGTTGCATGTTTTATTTTTCCAAGATAGTAATATAAAATTCCGAGATTGCTATAATCTTTGTTATTTATCAATCCTTTTTCTACTTCCAGAAGGATTTTATAAGACAGCGAATAATCTTTTACATAAAAGAGGCTAATCCCTTTTATCATAAGCAGATAGCTGTAATAAGAATAATTATTGTATTTCTTGCATTCTGCCAGCCCCAGATCTGCAAACTCAATACCTTTTTTATAGTCCTTACATTTAGTATAAATATTAGCTAAAGAAAAAATAGAAGCAATATAGTTTTTGGCATCTACATTGTTTGTTCTTATTTTATCTTTTTCATATTTATAGTATTTCAAAAAAAGAGGGAGGGCTTCCTGATATTCTTCTGTGGCTGTTTTTAGGATGGCAATGAGCTTGTTTATATAAAAAAACTGTTCTTTATTTTCAGCCCTGTTGTGATTAATAGCTATAGTATATTCATCTAAAGCTTCTTTGTATTTCCCTTCATTGTTGAATAAAATACCTTTTAATATATGAGATTTGGCTGGATAATCGTAGTTATTAACGTTTTTTGACGCAGAGATGAGTGAATCGGCAAATGGATGTCCGTTTTCATTCTTCAGATTTTTTACCCGGGCTATATTATAATATCCATCAAACAGGATGTCCTTATTATTTTCTTTCTTTCCTTTTAATAGAATATAATTGGCTAAAAGCTCAGCTTTATCATTGTCAACCTGAAATACTTTATTATAAGCATCATCAATATACTTATAACTCTTATTCTTTAACGAGTCTGGAATGTATAATCCTTTTATGCTTTGAGAAAAGAAAAAAACTGGAAAAACAGTTAAAATAATTAAATGAAACTTCTTCATATCTCTAAATACACTGCAAATTTATGAATTATCAGTGAATTTTTATTATGGATATATAAGTATTTGTACATCAGTTAAATAATTGCTTTAATGAATCGTGAATTTGTAAATTTTTGGAAAAGGATATACCGGTATTGATCAATTTTGGATTACTAATCTTGTAGACTTTAGGTATAATCATGATGTTTGCATCAGAAATATTGAAAGTAAATGAGGAAAATATTAATATGTGTAAGTGTTCTGCTTCCCTTGTTGGGTTTCTCTCAAGAAAAGAAAGATTCCATTAAAACAGTTATAGAAAAACAAATTGCAGAAATAAAAGTGAATGGTAAAAAACCTTTTTTTGAACAAAAGGATGACCGTTTTGTTTTTAATGTTGAAAACAGCGATTTAGTTGTAGGAAATCACATATCCGAAGTTCTTTCTCAAACACCATTGTTAAAAGTAGATGATAATAAAATAACTCTTTTGGGAACGAACGCCTCTGTTTACATCAATGACAGAAAATCAATTCTGAAAGGAAAAGATTTAATACAATATCTTAATGCTATGCCGGCTTCTAATCTGGTAAAGATAGAGCTGATTACCAATCCCTCCTCAAAATATGATCTGGAGGATGCAATGATTATTAATCTGAAGCTGAAGAAACTGGAAACAGATGGACTGAAAGGAAGTTTTACCATTACAGATAAACAAAACAGAAAAAACAGCCAGCAGGCGAATATTGCTTTAAATTATCATAAAAACAGATTTTCAAATAATACCATGTTGTTTTTTGAAAATAATAATGACCTGCAAAGAAACAGTATTGATAACTATAGCTCAAAATTCAGCAGAAATCAGATTATAGGAAATACGCTCATTAAAGAAACCAACTTTGGAGGAAATACAGGTTTTGATTATGAGCTTAATGAGAAAAGCAGCATAGGTGGTATTTTGGAATATTACCACAAAACACCGGAATCTTCTCTTGAAAACAGGAATATATATTATGATACTACTGGAGGAATTTTTGAAAACAGAACGGTAAATACACAAAATGATAAGCTGAATCTTTTCGGAGGAAATATTTATTACAGCTTTAATGATGATAAAAAATTCAGGCGATTGGATATCAACTTTGATTATTACACCCATCACAGAGACAATACGACAGAGTTTTTCAATTTGACCAACCCCTATTCCAACTTAATCTATAATGATTATCAGAAAGACAATTATACAGTAAGAGTAGATTACTCCAAAACTTTCGAAAAACTAAAGATTAGTCTTGAAGCGGGAGGAAAACTTAATTGGCTTTCTACGGATAATCCTTATACCTATTATAATGCAGACGGTACATTAAATACCCTATTTTCTAATAATTTCACGTATCATGAAAACATCAACGCGTTATATACTAATATTAAGAAAAAAATCTTTTCTGTGTTGGATGTCAACTTAGGGCTGCGTTATGAAAACACAAACATCAACGCAAAACAAAATACGGTTAGCGAGAACTTTTCCAGAAGTTACAACAATATTGTACCCAGCATCAACCTTTCTTATATGATCAATAAGAACAACAGAGTTTCTCTGGGATACAGAACCGCATTATGGAGACCTTATGTAGATGATTTGAACCCATTTATTTATAAAAATAATGAAACCTGGTGGGAAACCGGAAATCCTGACCTGAATGTGGCAAAGATGTATTTGTTTAATGCAAGCTACAGCATAAAAAGAACTTGGGTGTTTGTAAGTAATTTCGGAATTGTAAAAAATCCTATTCTTCCTTATACAGAGGTTGTAGATAATGTTTCTATTACAAGACCTAAAAACTTTGAAGGTAATGTAAAACGTTTTTATGTGGGATTGAACTATAATAAACCATTGTTTGAAAACAAATGGATGTTTAATCTTTCAACAGGAATGTATTATATCAATAATGCAGATATCTATGATGTTCATCCTAGTTCTTGGTATAATAACTCCTCTGTCACAATTAGCGGAAATAATCTTTGGAATAAAGGCTGGAACATAAGCTATAACTTTGGGTACACTTCTCCATATACATTAGTTAATAAGAAAAACGGTTATTTTATCAATAATCAGCTTGAGGTTTCAAAAAGCTATAAAGATTTTAAATTCAAGCTTTCTGTAAAAGACCTGTTGAATCTTTCAAACTCCCGTAATACACTATATAATAATGACGGATATATTGAAACCCTTTCACAATCTAATTTAAGATCCATATCACTCAGCATATCCAAAACATTTGGAAACAACAAAGTAAAAAAGGTGAATACCGGAGATATAGACAAGGGTAGAACTCAAAATGAAAACCCCCGACTGTAATCCTGCAATTTTTACTAAAAACTAATAACCCCTAAGGATAAAAACTATAACCATGAAAAACAAAAAACTTGAAGAGTTATCCAAAAAGATAACTCAGGGCAAGCTTAAAAAACTACAAAAACATGAAGTTCTCACTATTTACGCAGGGAAAGACTTTACTGTAGATGATTGCATTAGACATCCCGATTGTAATTCCTATTGCGGAATCTGCTCAACGAATACCCCCAATTGCTGGAGCTTTTCATAAAAACTTTATTATGAAAACCTGACTTTGGAATCAAAATTTTTCAGGAAAAACTATTAACCATGAAAACTTATTGTAGTAAAGAATAAAAAATTACATGAATTATCCAAAAAAATAACGGACAACAAGTTATTAGTAACTGATGCCAACTCAATAAGAACTATTACTGGAAGAAACATGTCTCTCAAATTATTACCCAATGAATGCGGCCGTGAGAATGAATGCTGGGGATAAGGAGGTACAGCTGGCGATTGTTCCAAGAACGAGTGTTGGTATTTTATGACAAAAGAAAATTAGTTCTTTAAAATCATAATCTATTAAGCTTGATTAATTTTTATAGAGTTAAGATTCGTAATAAACATAAAAAACTTACTTCTATGAAAAACAAAAAGCTTAAAACGATTTCTCAGAAAATCACAAATGTCAAAATGAAAAAACTGCAAAAAGAGGGCCTTGTATTTATTACCGGTGGCTTACTCGCTTACCATTGTAGCCAATGTACCTGTAGTTGGTGCAGGCCGGATCTGCACGTAGATCCTAATTGCTGGAGCTTTTCATAAAGAAATTTGTATTCTGTATAGTCCTGTGTGGAATTAAAACTGTTCAGGAGAATTATTAACCATGAAAATTTATTGTCATGAAAAACAAAAAATTGTTTGAATTGTCTAAAAAAATTACTGAAAACAAGCTACAGGGAATGAGCGAGAATTCAGTAAAGACAATCAAAGGAGGTAGACTTCCTTTGGAATTAGCAGCAGATTGTACAAGTCAGAACAGCTGCTGGGGATTCGGAGGTACAGCTACTTGCAGTGGTAACAGCTGCTGGAGTTATAACTAATAGAACTCTGATTCCACAAATTTATGTTCTGCAGGGTCTTGTGTGGAATTAAAACTTTACAAGAGAAAAAATTAACCTAAGATTTATTGTGATGAAAAACAAAAAATTGTTTGAACTGTCTAAAAAAATCACTGAAAACAAGCTACAGGGAATGAGCGAAAGTTCAGTAAAGACAATCAAAGGAGGTAAGTTACCTTTAGAACTAGCGGCAACCTGCACAAGTCAGAATGACTGCTGGGGATTCGGAGGTACACAAACTTGCAGTGGTAACGAATGTTGGAGTTACAACTAAAGTAAAAAGTAGAGTAGCATTCGTGCTACTCTATTTAATATTAAAATAAAATAATTATGAAATACAAATTATCAAGATATATCCATACTATAGAAAACGAGGAAATTTTAGATGATCATGTCATTCTTTTTTCTACCCGTTCTGGAACATCCATTGAAGTGAAAAAAGGGTTATATGAAAAAATATGTAATCTTGAAACCACTCAGATTCCCGAAGAAATTTTTATCAACCTGATAAAAAATGAATTTTATGTACCTGAGTTTGAAGATGAGTTAAGAGAAATTCTTTCAGACAACATCATGTCTGTTGATCATCAGGATCTGAAAACACTTTCTTATGTAATTCAGCCTTCAGGAAACTGTCAGCTCGGATGTCACTATTGCGGTCAGCTGCATACTAACAAAAGTATGTCAAAAGAAGTTTTAGATCTTACCTATGACAGAATCATTACGAAAATGGAAAGTTTGTCAAACGATCTGGAACATTTGAGTATTACATGGTATGGAGGAGAGCCGTTAACAGGTCTTTCGGCTATCTCTAATTTATCTACCCGTTTAATCAGCCTTTGTGAAGAGAAAAATTTAAAATATTCTTCAAGAATTATTACAAATGCTTTAAGCCTTAAATATTCTCTTTTTGAAAAACTGGTAAAAAATTACAGGGTTACAGAATATCAGATCACAATTGACGGAACTCAGGAATTCCATGATAAGAGAAGATATCTGAAAAATGGTTCTAACAGTTTTGATATTATCATTAAAAATATCAAAGAAATTGTTAATTCCGAATTATACCAAAAAGAAGCAAGTTTCAATATCAGATGTAATGTAGATAAAGAAAACAGCTACAATGTGATAGATTTTATTGATTATCTGGAAGCAGAAGGAATCCTTCAGCACGTAAGTTTCTACCTTGCTCCTATCCACGACTGGGGTGATAACAAAGCTACTATTAAAGGTGTGTCAAAAGAAGAATTTGCTGAGCTTGAAATAGAAGTTTATATGAAGCTTCTGCAATCAAAAGCAAAATTTAAAACACAGATTATTCCTGAAAGAGTTACTAAACCTTGTATGGTAGTAAGCCAGACCTCAGAAGTATTTGACGCTTTCGGAAATGTCTCCACATGTTGGGAAATTCCGTACACTCCAAAATATGATAACTCTGAGTTTTATGCCGGAAACATTGTGAAAGATAAAGAGGTAGACAGCAAAAATGTTGTCATGAGAAACTGGTTTAATGAAATACCGGACAACAACTCATGGTGCAAAAGCTGTAAATTCCTTCCTCTGTGTGGTGGAGCGTGCCCGAAAAACTGGTATGATAATATCCCGGCGTGTCCTTCCTTCAAATTTAATATTGACGACAGAATTCTTCTTCAGAGATATATTAATGAACAAGCTGTGCTTTCTTAATAGATGATGTATGGAAACAATAATTTTAGACAAAATAAAAACAGTAGAGTTCCGGGAATATGAGGTGAAAAAGCCCAGACATATTTTCGAAAATCTGATTGAGGAATTTAGAAAAGATATTCCGGAAGATATCCAGGCAGGATTGTTTTACTATATGAACCTGTCTGAAAAATCACTTTCTGCTTTTCGTACAGGGAATACCACTTTAGGAAACTACCTTTATTCAAAAATGCAAAGTATGAATAACTATTTCATAGAGCCTATTCATCAGGGAATGATAAGCTTAGACTATGCTTTGCTTGCATATAAAAATTACGTGGAAAATGATTTTGTACTGGCAGAGGAAAATATTGACAGGGCTATTGAAAGTGCTTTATTTCAGAGTAAAACGTTTCCTTATTTTGCCATAATTATTGGAGAACAGTCACTTAATAAAATCAGAATTTTTGCACGTACTCAAAATGAAGAGCGGTACAAGACAGAAGTCCTGAAGATATTAGCTTTTTTCATGTTTAACCAACATGAAAATGAGAGCTGCAAAAACCTGGCTGAAGACCTTCCCCTCATTGATAAGCAGGGGATGTTAAAACATATCATTAACAACTCTTATATTGCCATTCTTAAATCTTTACAGGATGAGAAAAAAACAAGACTGATATTTCAGCAGATCTTTAATGCCCTATTAAAGCAAAATGAATTTTCAGGCGATCAGGAAAATTTACTGATAACCATGCGCTGTATCGATAAAATTGAAGATGAAGATTTTTTAGATTATCTGAACGAGAATTTTTCTCATATCAAAAGTTCTCCGCAAAAATTAGTGAAAATTATAATAGAAAATTATTTAGATAAAATATCCAATAACCAGCAATTAGCTAATGACGAAGAATTTACTAAAAAGCTAAAAACACTAGGCATAACAATTTAACTTATTATTGTGTTCAACAAATTTCCCTTTTATTCCCAAATAGAACAGATGGATTGCGGTCCGGTTTGCCTTAAGATTATTCTAAAATATTACGGTAAAGATTGTGACCTGGTATATCTGAGAAACCTTACTGAAGTTACCCGCTCCGGGGTTACTCTGGCAGATATTAATGATGCCGGTAAAAAGCTGTTTTTTCATACAACTCCCTTTAAGATTCCTTTGTCTACACTGAACGAGGATGTTCATTTACCCTGCATTTTACATTGGGAGCAGGAACATTTTGTTGTACTCTATAAAATCAAAAATAATTTTTATTATATCTCAGATCCCAAATATGGCAGACTAAAGCTTAAAAAAGAGCAGTTTGTAAAACTTTGGATTTCGTCTACAGATAACGAAGGGATTGGGCTGCAATTAATCCCGACAGAAGAGTTTGTTGAGTTTAAACCTCCTTTTGAACAGCAGGATTTAAAAATTTTCAAAAGCTATATTCGTTCAGTTTTAGAAAAACAAAATTTCAAAATTGGACTGCTGATTTTTTTAATTACGATAAGTTCCGTTATTTCCTACATCTTTCCTCAGCTGATTCAGAAGATGTTTGATGAAGGAATGAAGTCGAAAGAAGGAAAAGTGATCATTGGAATTTTCGGATTTCAGATGCTTTTGTATGGAGGGCAGATACTCATCAATATCCTTCAGAATTTTGTGGGAGTACACTTTAGCTCACAGGTAAGTATTAAAATGCTGAATGACTTGCTGCAGAAAACAGTCAGGCTTCCGGTCTCTTTTTTCGAAAACAGATTATATACAGATCTATTACAGAAAATAGAAGAGCAGTCAAAAATAGAACAGTTATTAACCAGACAATTGTTGTCGAATATTTTATCAGTTTTTTTACTGATTGTACTAATAATAAGGCTTTTAATATATAATCAGTATATAGCATTGGGATTTCTGGGAATTGCCGTTTTTTCCACTGTATGGATTTACTTGTTTCATAATAAAAGAAGGATTATAGATTATTATGCCTTTAAATTAAATTCAGAAAGTAAAAATCATCTTGTTGAGATGATTACCGGGATGGTTTCCGTTAAAATTAGTAATGCTCATATTTCAAGAATATCAAAGTGGGAAGAGCTGCAGAAAAAAATATATAAGACCAAAGTAAAAAGTCTTATCCTGGATATTTATCAAACCAATGTTACCAGCATTATTAAACAGTTATTTATATTTTCAACTACCTTTTTTTGCGTGTATTGGGTATCACTTGGGAAAATGACGGTTGGCGAGATGCTGAGTATAGGATATATTATAGGTATTGCTTCCGCACCCATAGAAAACCTGGTCGCTTTTTTTCGCTCATTTCAGGATTCAAGTTTAGTGTATAAAAGAGTTCAGGAAATTTTACAGCAAACCGATGAAAACCTGAATTTAAAAGACGGAGATCAGGCTCTGCTGAGTAAGGATATCAGTTTAAACAATGTATGGTTTAAGTATCCGGGCGGGCATCAGCCTTATGTTTTAAAAAATATTAATTTTAAAATTCCTAACGGGAAAGTTCTTGCCATAGTTGGAGAAAGCGGAAGTGGGAAAACTACATTATCCAAACTTCTTCTGGGATTTTACCCCTCTTCAGAAGGAGATCTGAACATCGGACAAGAAGAGCTGTTTCAGATCAATCATGATTGGTGGAGAAGCAATTGTGGAGTTGTTCTTCAGGACTCATACATATTCAGCGGAACTATAAGAGAGAATATTGCCATGCAGGAAGATGCAGATGAAAAATTATTGATCAGTGCCTGTAAATTAGCCAATATATACGAAATGATTCAAAGTCTTCCTTTAGGTTTTGACACCAAAATAGGAGCCGCAGGAGATGATTTAAGCGGTGGACAGAAACAACGTATTCTCATTGCAAGAGCGGTATATAAAAATCCGGATTTTATTTTCTTTGATGAAGCTACTTCTGCGCTGGATGCAGAAAATGAAAAAATTATACATGATAATTTGCAGGAGTTTTTTAAAGGAAGAACTGTTGTTATCATTGCACACCGTTTATCCACAGTGAAAAGTGCAGACAATATTATTGTTTTGAAAAAAGGCGAAGTTGTAGAGCAGGGTAACCACCAGGAATTAGTATCCAAAAAAGGAGAATATTTTAATTTGGTCAGAAACCAGCTGGAATTAGGAGAATAAAAGAAAACTTAGAGACCTTAAATAATATATTTGATGAAAACAAAGTTTCTTCTATGGAACTTGTTGAAAAAAGGAAGCCGGAAAGGTTTCCTTTTGTGTATGCCCATTACAGCAATATGTGGCATAATTTAATTTCCTATGCATAACATTAAACATTCGTTTAAAAAATCATAAAATACATTTAAAATTCAGTTAACAACCTTCTTCCTCAGATACTGTTGCTTTGCAAAAAAAGTAATGATGGAAAACAACAACTCATTCAACAGAAGAAGATTTCTTAAAAATTCACTATTGGCAGCCGGAGGAATTTTTCTTGCTCCTCTCATTGAAAGCTGCAGCGACGATTTTACTGAAAATAGCAATGCTCCTGACGATCTTAAGAACGGAGGTTTTGAATCCGGAGTAGCAAGCTTTGACCCAAGCGCAACAGGAATTATTATCTGGACCCGATATTCAAAAGGAACTGATGCAGAGATTACATGGGAAATCAGTAAAAACAGCAATTTTTCAGAAGTAGTAAGAAGAGGTCAGGCGAATGCTGCATCCGTAAATGATTTTACTATAGCGGTAGATGTACAGAATATCTCTTCCAATACAAAATATTACTACAGATTCTATAACAGTACAACTAAGGAAGTCAGCGTAACAGGAGAAACCCTTACTTTACCTTCAAAATCAGATGCTGTAAGTGAAGTAAAAATGGCTGTCGTATCTTGTTCCAACTTTCCTGCAGGACTTTTCAATGTGTATGGTGCGATTGCAAAATCTGAAGCAGATGTTGTAGTACACCTTGGAGACTATATTTATGAATATGCTCCCGGGCAATACGGAACAAACCCTTACACCAATCAGTTGGGAAGAGCACATCAGCCGGCGAAAGAAATTCTTAACCTCAGCGATTACAGGGAACGATACAGGCAGTACAGAGGAGATAAGAATCTTCAGCTTCTTCATCAGAAAAAACCGTTCATCTGTGTTTGGGATGACCATGAATTTGCCAATGATACCTATAAAACAGGAGCAGAAAACCATCAGCCGAATGAAGGAGATTTTCAGGCAAGAAAAATGGCTGCATTTCAAGCATACAGCGAATATATTCCTCTTAAAACAGGGAAAGATATGAGAATTTACAGAAGTTTCAGCTTCGGGAATATCGTTTCCCTTTACATGATGGATACAAGGGTGATTGCAAGGGATAAACAAATGGAATATTCGGATTATCTTGATAATACAGGAAGTTTTAATCAGACACAGTTTAAAACAGATTTCTTAAGCACCAGCAGAAAACTGATCGGAAACGAGCAGATGTCATGGCTGAATACTCAGATCAATGGTGATACAGCCAAATGGAAAGTGCTTGGACAACAGATTTTAATGACTAAAATGATGGTTCCTGCAGAACTTCTGATGTTACTGAATCAGATTTTAGCAGAAATAAAACAGCATGGAAGCGCACAGCCGGCTACTATGCAGGCACTTCAGAATACCATCACACAGCTGATTATTCTTAAGACAAGATACCAGCAGCAGGATCCTACACTAACTCCGCAGGAAATTGCAAGAATCACAACTACGTTACCATACAACCTGGATGCGTGGGATGGATATTTCATGGAAAGAGAACAGCTTTACTCTATTCTTGCAGGAAAAAATGTAGTGGTACTGGCAGGAGATACCCACAATGCGTGGTTAGGAAAACTGACCGATGCACAGGGTAAATTCATCGGAACAGAGCTTGCCTGCAGTTCCGTTTCTTCTCCTGGTCTCGAAGGATATCTGGGAATCACTTCAGATCCTGCCAAAGCAATAGAACTGGCTCAGGCATTTTCATTGCTGATAGATGACCTGGATTATGCCAATCTTTATAAAAGAGGATATCTGCATGTGAAATTTACCACTGGAAATTCTACTGCAGAATGGAGGTTTGTAGACAACGTTATTTCAGATACCTACAATACCACCACAGAAAAGACCTATACAATATCATAGTTTCAATAAATCATATCTTATTTTCAATTTGGTAAAAAGAGTCATGGTGCTGCTGTGGCTCTTTTATATTATTCTTTTTTGTATCTTAAACAAATGTGAGAAAATACAAGAAAAGATTTGCAATAATGATACTCTTCTGTTTAGTATTAGAGAGCATTATGCTTGGGTTGGTTAAATGGCTTATTTAAGAATTTCTCATTGATTAATCGAGAATTTAAATTTCATATCCTTTTCAATTTATTTTTATATCTCAGAATCTTATGCTTATATTTATTTTATATTAAGGTTTGCCGGTCAATAAAATAGAGTGTATTTATCTAGAAACCATGGCTGGATTTAAAATTAAATGAATGAAAGGTTTAAAAAAACAGCTCGGACAGTTTCCCGATGAAAAAAGAAAAGAATATTTCAGTACACTGCCCAATTATCTCAACGGACGATTTCAGAATATATTAACAACACCAGCATTGTTAGAAGGAGAAAGTATGACTAAACTGCTCCTTCAAAGCTTGTGTAAAGTAGAAAATACATTACCCAAAACCGCTCTCCCGTTTGTAGAGACTGATCTTAAAAATCTTCAGCCTGATGAAAATGTCTTGGTATGGTTTGGGCACAGCTCCTATTTCATTCAGGCTGATGGAAAGAAATTCCTGATAGATCCTGTTTTCAGTGGTAATGCTTCCCCCATGCCTGGTTCCATAAAAGCTTTTCAGGGGGCAGATTATTACAAACCGGAACATATGCCGGATATAGATTTCCTGCTTATTTCCCATGATCATTGGGATCATTTGGATTATAAAACTGTTCAGGAATTAAAAGATAAGGTCGGTAAAGTTATTTGTGGTCTGGGAACCGGACAGCATTTCGAATACTGGGGCTGGAACTTTGATAAAATTATCGAAAAAAACTGGTGGGAAAGTATAGACATTGCAGAAGACTTCAGAGTCACACTCACTCCGGCAAGACACTTTTCCGGGAGATTGCTGAACCGTAATATCTCATTGTGGACATCCTTTGTTTTAAAAACTCCTACTAAAAATCTTTTTTTAGGCGGTGACAGTGGCTATGGAAATCATTTTACAGAAATTGGAAACCAATATGGACCGTTTGATCTAGCAGTTATGGAAAATGGACAGTATAATGAAAAGTGGCCTTATATTCATACATTACCGGATGAACTGATGACAGAAATAAAAGAACTGAAAGCCAAAAACTTTATCCCTGTACACAATTCCAAATTCAAGCTGGCACAACATGCATGGTATGAGCCTTTAGTGCTGGCATTAAAACATGCAGAAGAGAATAATATCCCGATAACCCTTCCGATGATCGGAGAAAAAGTAAATCTGGATCAGCTGGAAACTGCAGTCTGGGAAAAATGGTGGGAAGAGGTAATGTAAGAGACTTGCCATTTTTTGTTTATATGAGGCAGACTAAACTTTTACTTCTAAGCCTTATACCTTGATAAGGACGCCTGAATTTTATGAAATCTTTGATTTCATCTTATGTAAACTTCTCGGCACTGCCATTTTAAACTTACTTAGGTGGGCTAAAGTGTTTTAAATTAAAGGGTTTTGTAACGTGTTTGATTTTATAGGCTTTTAATATAAAAACCTGCCCATTATTGAGCAGGTTCTTCCTTATTATAAAAAAATAATCATTACAAAGGCTCCTTATGGTTTACCTTCGTATGAATAATATCGTAAAATACAGATGGGTTAGCAGCATCAGGCGTAATTCTGTACGTAAATGTTGTTTCGTTCAGAACCAGAATATCTACAACACGGGTAAAAGTGGGAGTGGTAAGTGTTCTCTTTTTACCATCCGGAGAGATAGACCATGTTCCTTCGGATCTTAACACATCATTTAAACCGAAAATTTTAAAAGTTCCGTTTGCTTTGAAGTAAGAATATCCTACATATCCGGCGACATTGGTATTATTTAGTGCAATATCACTTCCATTTTTATCCTTAGCACCTGTTGTTTCCCAAGGAGTAGAAGCAAGAGTTAGCTGTCCGTTAGCAGGTTCTGCATGAGATGTTTTTGTGTGGATAATATCATAGTAAACAGAGAGGTCACTGGAGTTAGGACGGATTCTGTACGTAAATTCATTTTTATTCAAAACAAGAATTTCTACATCACGGGTGAAAATAGTTGTCCCATCCGGGTTTAATGCAGCAATAGTTCTTGTCTTTCCCTGAGCATCTACAGACCAAGTTCCCATAGATCTCAATATATCAGTCAGATTATAAATCGCAAACTTTCCATCTGTTTTAAAATAAGCAAAACCTACATATCCGGCTACGCTGGCATCGTTGAGGTCTACATTATTTCCATTCTTATCTTTTGCTCCTGTAGTTTCCCATGGAGTAGAAGACAGTACCTGTGAGGGAGTCTGCTGCTCAATAATGATTTCATTGTCGTCATTTGAACATGAAACAAACGATGCCGATAGCAATACAGCCGCAGACAGATAACATAATTTTTTCAGTGTATTCATAAGAGTATTTTTAAGTCTTTGCAAACTTATTCCTAATAAATATCAATGCGTTGTACGAAATATCTCTTTTGTTGTAGAAAACATAACATATGCCAATTCAGAATGAGAAAAATGATATTATGGACAAAATTTGCATCAAAAGTACCCAATTCCCATCCTTTGGATGGGTGGCAAAAATTCAAAGAATTTTTGACGGGGTGGTTTTTAACATTACCTATTAAAATCAAATTCTTACCATAAAAATTCACCAAAAACTCTATTTTTGAGTATGAATAACAGAAACCGTGGAAAAAATACTGGCGATGATGCCCTGTTCGGCTCAGAGAAACAGATCGGCAAGCTGAAACTGGCAGTTGAAGACATGCATTATCTGCTGAGCAGAGAATACCCGGAAAAAGCAGCTTCCGATCTTGTGGGAAACAGGTACCGATTGAAAACCCGCCAGATACAGGCTCTTCGTGGTGCATCAGCCTCAGCTGCCCAGCTTCAGAACAGACAGTTAAAACAGTTAGAAGCCTCAGATTTAAAAGGGAAAACTATTTATCTCGACGGTTTTAATGTTTTGATCCTGTTGGAAAGCCTGCTTTCCAATGCTTATATTTTTGAAGGATTGGATGGCTGCATCCGTGATCTTTCAGGGGTGCATGGAACCTATAAAAGAGTTAATCAAACCTTAAGAGCAGTAGAATTGATAGCTTCTTTTTACCGGAAAAATCAGATTCATCAACTTGTATGGATATTTGATAAGCCGGTTTCCAACAGCGGAAGAATTAAGCAGATTGTTCTGGATTTTGCCAAAGAACAGCATCTCAACTGGGATGCAGATCTGGAATACAACCCCGATAAATTCCTGGCAGAAAGTTCCGCAACCGTTATTTCCTCAGATGCCTGGATTCTTGATCATTGTAAAGAATGGTTTAATCTGATCGGTTATCTGATCAAAGAAGAAAATATTCCCGTTAACCTGATCAGAACAAAATAAGTATGAATCTGTTTGAACCTTATATTCCCCTGTTTTCCGACACATGGAAAGACCAATACAAAGCCCTTTTAGCCAAAGAACATCTGGAAAATCTGGAGAAAAATATCTATAGGTTTAAAGAAAATACTTTAGACTGGGATTTTCCCTATTTTAATGAAGAAATAAAGATCAACAGACAGGAAAGCTTTGAAAAATTGATGAAGATTCTTGAGAATGATAATTCTGATGAGGGGAAAACAAAACTTCTGGAAGCAATTCCCTTCGAGCATTGGCTGAATGTTTTGGGACAAAGATTAACCTCAGCAAGCATCCGTGATGAAAATGCAATACCTCCTTTGAAAGCAGTGCTGATTAATGCCTGCAAAGAACCCTTCAACAATGAAATAACCATGGCACAGAGAGCCTGGGAAAAACATATTGGAAGAATGGATGATGATTTTTGGGGAGAAATCAAAGGAAATAACCAGCAGAAACAGGAAAAAGTAATGGCAAAAATCCACGATATCCTTGAACATAAAACCTGGTGGAATGTATTTTTTCATTATAAACATGAACTGGTTTTTGAAGTCCGAGAAAAAGAAGGGCATGGAATCCGATGGAGCCACGGAGGAACAAAATTGATCGGCTTTCTGGAAAAGTTTATCAATGAATAAAACATCTGCGCCACCTGTGAAATCTGCGTGACAAATAAAACATCAGTAAATAAGGCAGATCAAACATATTTTTTAAGCCTAAAGCTAATGTATTACATTTCTGTTTTTTCTGATACGTAAAAACATTGCGTATTAAGTATGTAGTTTTGCAAGCATAAGATAGAGGCTGTCAATTTTTCAGAACAGAATGCTGCCAGCTTCCATTTTTTATATTTGAAAATAACAAATAATAAAAAGTAAAAAACAAAATGAATACTTACATTGATATTGGCATTAATCTCACCAATAAGCAGTTCTATAATGAACACGAAGAAATTATCAACCGCGCTTTGGATCATGGTGTTGAACATATGATTCTCACTGGAACCAACGTAAGAGGAAGCAAAGAATCTGCGGAAATTGCAGAAGAATATCCTGAAATTTTATTTTCAACAGCCGGAATTCACCCTCATGATGCCCAATCTTTTAATGAACAAAGCATCGGCGAACTCAGTAAGCTATTGAAACAGGATCATGTGATTTCAGTAGGAGAGTGCGGACTGGATTTTGACCGTGATTTCTCTCCGAGACCCGTGCAGGAAAAATGTTATCAGGCCCAGCTGGAACTCGCGATAGAAGTCAATAAACCTCTTTTTCTTCATGAAAGATCCGCATTTAAAAGATTTAATGAAATCACAGATGACTATCTTTCAAAGTTACCTGAAGCCGTAGTACACTGCTTTACCGGAACATTGACCGAAGCAAAAACTTATCTGGATAAAGGATTTTATTTAGGGTTTACAGGAGCTATCAGTGATGAAAAAAGATTTAAACATCTCGAAGAAGTTATAAAATACGTCCCTCTTGACAGAATGATGATTGAAACAGATGCCCCATTTATGCTTCCGAAAAATATGCCCAGAATGCAGAACAGAAGAAACGAACCTTCATTTTTGCCTTATGTAGCACAAAGAATTGCCCATCTGAAGAAGATCAGTATTGCTGAGGTTGCAGACGAAACCACAGAAACCGCCAGGAATTTTTTCAGACTATAAAAAAGAGCTCTACTGATTAAGTAAAGCTCTTTTTTATAGCGAATTTGTTTTCTCGGTGCTTATAAACTCTTAATTGCAGATTCCAAAGCCAGTTCCATCATCGGATTCAAAGCTTTTTCTCTCTCATCAGCAGAAATCTTCTCATGCGTTGGGATAATATCCGTTACCGTAAGAATAGTCGCTGCATTTTTTCCTAAATGCTGAGCATTGGCAAATAAACCGAAAGCTTCCATTTCTACTGCCGGGCAGTTGTATTTTGTAGCAATTTCAGGAGTTGCAGGATCTTTTCTATAGAAAATATCACTACTGTGGATATTGATAGCTTTAGCATTTAAAGATAAATCTTTAGCGGTTTCATTAATAGTGTTAAAGATATTCCCCTGGTGAGAAAGGATTTCTTCTTCAATTCCCCATGCATATTTAGCGTACGTACTTTCGCTGGCAGCTTTATCAATATTTAAGATATCAAAAAGTTTAAGATCGGTATTGTAAGCTCCACAAGTCCCGATTCTGATAATCGTATCTACTTCATATTCTGTAAACAGCTCAAAAGAATAGATTCCAATACTTGGGAAACCCATTCCACTAGCTCCTACAGTGATTTCTTTACCCTTATAAAGTCCCGTATAATAAAAAATACCTCTGGTTTTGCTTACCAGTTTAGCATTTTCTAAATAATTTTCAGCAATATATTGTGCACGAAGCGGATCCCCCGGCTGCAATACTACTTTAGCAATTTCTCCTTTTTTTGCACTGATGTGAATACTCATAATGTTATTTTGAATGGGGCAAAGATAATAACTTTTAGTTTGTTTCTGTAATTCCGAAAAATGGAAACAATGAAACCATCTCTTATTAATAAATTATATAAGATGTTATCAATAAATGCTTTAAATAATATTTTAATTAAAAGTCCTTTGTATAATCCAAAACCTGACCTTGTAAATAGAGAACAATAAAAGAATAACGAAGAGCAGGTATCGTAGAAGGAGTGCAGCTAATTTTGCAGAAATACAACATTTAATATTTTAAAAATGAAAATTGAGCACATTGCCGTCTGGGTCAAGGATCTTGAAAAATCCAGAGCATTTTATGAGAAATATTTCGGAGCGGTTTCCAATGAAAAATACCATAATCCTGTTAAAAACTTTCAATCTTATTTTTTAAGTTTTGAAAACGGTTGCCGTCTTGAAATCATGACCAGACCGGATATCAAAGAAAGTGAAAACTCTTACGAATCCCAACAGTATGGAATCATTCATCTTGCATTCTCTGTGGATAGCAAACAAAAAGTAGATGAACTTACAGAAATATTAAGGAAAGATGGATATACAGTTGCCGGAGAACCTCGTACAACAGGAGACGGATATTACGAAAGCGTGATCCTTGATCCGGAAGATAATATCATTGAAATTGTATCACAGTAAATCATTGCGGGGAGCTTTAGCGACGAAGCAATCTTTATAGTAGTGAATAAGTAATTTCAAACCTTATAGGTTTTTAAAACCTATAAGGTTTAGATTTAAGATTTATTTTGCTGAAAATCTCACATTGAGCGAAGTCGAAATGTTCTAGCGCCTTAAAGCCGCATAATGCTTATAACCTTTGCTTCCTTCCGTTTTTCAACACTTTAATTCAATATTTAACAATATTCTTCTCCACAAAAATTTTATTCTCAACGAAATAATTTTATTTTTGTTAGATCATGGAAACCAAGTCACCGTTTTTAGACACGATCTTTTTGCTTCGTAAGGAAGAATGTATTACTCTTTTTTCTAGCTTACAGCAAATTTCCCCTCGGGAAGAGGCGGAAGCAGGAGACTATTTTGAAACAGAATTCGAAAAAGAACGGCTTGAGTTTTTGTCTGACCAACTGATCTGCAATAAAGAAGCTGCAGTATGGGCTGCAAAAGTTCTTTACCATAGCACACAGCTTTATCTCATCAGAGAAAATACAGAGAAAAATATTGAAAATCTTATTCCCGGATTCAAAGGAACACGGGATATTTCTTCTATCTTATCCGCAGACTTATCACTGAGATTTTTACCACAGGTAGTGGCTGCTCTAAACACGGTTGATCCTGAAGATCCTTTAATTGCTATGCTGGAAAATGTGCTGACACAGTTTCACTATTCCGGAATAGGGTATGATCTTGATCTGAAGAATGTGAACTGGAAGGAAGAACTGAAAGACTCTACCTACAGAAAACTCTATTTGGAAAGAATTGTAGAAAAAAGAGATTATAAACTGGCGGAAATTCCGTTTATCAATAAACTACTAACTGCCGAATTCGGAATGCACAAAGAAGCATTCTGGCGGGAACTAAAAACTATAACCGAAGATAACAATGAAAATGTATGAGAAAGTATTTGAATTTTTAACCGATCCTACAAAAGAAACATTCCTGAAATGCCGTGAACGGGTGATTAATGATCCGGAATATGATCCCTATTCCGAAGATATCGAAAACATACAGGATTTACTCAATAAAGGAAAATTTGAAGAGGTTATACGATATAATAATGTCAATATTCTGCTGAGTCCCAGAGCACATATTTATAAATATTTTGCTTACAAAGAATTGGGTGATGAAAAAGGAAGAAGTATTGAAATGACAATAGCACAGCTTATTTTTGAATGCCTTGAAAAAACAGGAAACGGAACAAAAGATTCTCCTTATATTATCACCAGGATTTCTGATGAAAGGGATTTAGTAAGACATCATCTCAATAAACAGGATGTTTCACAAAACCTGATCAAGGACGGAGATAAAATCATGGATGCACTCACACTGGAGGACGGAACGCAATTGTATTTCGATATCAAAGTGCCTTATCAGAGACTTGCTTTTTCATTCAGTAAAAGAAATGAACAGGCAGAAAATAAAGAAGAAGAGAAACCTCAGAAGAAAAAGTGGTGGAAATTTTAATTTTTTAAATCAATGAACCAGAATATCAATCAGCTTAACACAGTCCTTAACTACGTAAAAGATACTTTTGTAGGTAAAAATGATGTAGTAGATCTGTTGGGAATATGCCTGCTGGCAAGAGAAAATGCCTTTTTGTACGGACCTCCGGGAACAGCAAAATCAGCGATTGTCAGAACATTGGCCAAAACAGTGAAAGACGGCAGAAATTTCGAATATTTATTAACCCGTTTTACTGAACCGAACGAGATTTTTGGCCCTTTTGATATCAGAAAACTGAAAGAAGGTGAACTTTTGACCAATACGGAAGGAATGATGCCCGAAGCCTCCATGGTCTTTCTGGATGAGATCTTCAATGCCAATTCAGCTATCCTGAATTCCTTATTGATGGCTCTTAACGAGAAGATTTTTAAAAGAGGAAAAGAAACCAAACACTTACCTGCGCTCATGTTTGTAGGAGCAAGTAACGTTCTTCCGGAAGATGAAGCGCTGAACGCATTATTTGATCGTTTTTTAGTGAGAATTAATGTAGATTATGTAAACCCCGAGCTCCTACAACAGGTACTTTTAGCGGGAAGAAAACTGGAAAATGAAGAAGAAACTGAAATTCCGGAAATTCATGCTGATGAGATCAGACAATTACAAAACTTATGTAGAACAATAGATCTTAAACCGATTTATGAAGTCTACCTGAATACCATTATGAGCCTAAGAAATACTGGGATTGCTATTTCAGACCGTAGAGCGGTGAAGCTTCAGAACCTGATTGCGGCAAGCGCCCTGATCTGTGGAAGAAAAGAAGCCGTACTTTCTGATCTTTGGGTATTGAAACATATCTGGGATACAGAAGAACAGATTGAAATTCTGGAAGGGATCATCAACAGAACGATTGAGAAAGATGATCACCCGGATTCCCATCCACAGGCAATGCAGAACAAAACTCCTAATCCCGAAGAGGTCATGAAAGACGTCAAAATTCTTATGGAAAAATGGAATGGAGGAACATTGAGTTTTGAAGAACAAAATATAATAAAAGATAAACTGAGATATCTGCAGACCCGTTGCGACTGGATCAGAAATCCGGAACAGAAGCAGTATATCCAGCAGGAAATTGAAAGCTTATGGCAGAAGATTCTTCAAAGCGTTTAAAAGAATTCTGGGCGGAAATCCCCCGTGCTGATGAAGATTTTCTTGGCTCAATAAGAGACTGGAAAAATGTTCAGCTGGCAGTAGATGAAGAAACGATCTGGCTGAAAGGTTTTACTGATGAACAGGCCGCTGCTTCAGAAATACAACAGCTGCCGGATTGTATTCTGTATGAACTTCGTGATGGGCTTTTATTCAGAAAGGAAGCCTTGGTTCCAAGTAAAAAAATGCGAACAGCATTGCTTTGGATACCTATGGACAAAGCATTACAGCTTAGTCTGCCGCCTTCAAACCAGAATTATTTTGGGATTCACGAACAGGTTCATATAAAACTAAAAGAAAGTAATGACGAACAGCCGGTAATCGCCTTGCTCAGCAATATTGAAGATATTAAAGAAAGTATTGCCGTATTGCCCAAATTTAAACTTGAAAAAATAAAATGGACCTTGCTGGGAGATAAAACATTATTTGTAGGAGTTCCTCTACTCAGCTTTCCCGGAAAAACCTATTGGACCAAAGACAGACATTTACTGCCTGCCGGTCTGGATTTTGAATTTAAAAATGTAAGCACACTGTTGCAGCAGAAATATAATAAAGATCAGGAAGGATGGCTTTTATGGGACGAAAGCGGAAATTGTCTTTTAATGAAAGAGACCGATTTCCGGCCATTGTCCGTAAGTTCATTCCGTCTCACCGAAAAATCTAGAAAATGGAATTAAAGGCTTATTTCCAGTCCTACGAAAATTACTTTTGGGAATGGAAAACTGATGAAGATGTTCCTGGTGATTCCGGTTACCATGACAATAATCTCCTCTCGGTTCCCGGAGTGGGAGCCATTGCTTACAGACCTTATATAATGGAAATTCTGAACTATCTTCAGCCTGTAGGATGGCCTCCGTTCGGAGCATTGCTTATGGTTTTATATGCCATGCAGGATAGTTATACAGATTTTGCCAGCCCATTAAGACGTACAACAGAGTTTTATAGCGGAGAGGATTTTGAATTCAGTGTGGAAAAACAAATTGAATTTCTTGAAAAAATAAAATCACTTCCTAAAGCCTGTAAACAAAGACAGAACAGAATTGTACTGCTGCATACTCTTTTTGAAAACGGGCACAACAGATTATCTCCCAGTCTTTCCGATGGTTTCTTAAGATTCTACTATAAAAGACCTCAGGAACTTGCTGTAAGTGCAGAAAAACAACACGCAGGTCCAGCCGTTTTAAACAAAGATTTAAGTGCTTTAAACCTAAATGAAAAATTTCCTACTGTACAATCCATCATTGATGCCATGAAAGGCCTGAGTCATGAGCCTGAGCTGGATGATGAGGTCACAGAAGAAGAAACTACGGCAGATAACAGTAAAGATTTTATTAAAGAATTAATTGAAGAACCAAAGACCTTTCAGATAGGAAGCCTGATCAAAAGAATCTGGAGTGGACTGAAAATTCCGATGCGTCATCTTTCTCCCGGGGAGCAGCCTGTCGGAGGGATTTCTGATATAACCAACAAAGGCGATTTCCACAGGATGCTGCTCTCAGAATTTGCCAATGAAGAGGACGTTTTCATGAATCGTGTAGCCAATAACGAAGCGCTTTATATTCAGAGAGAAATTCCGCCTGAAGAAAATATTTTTGAAAGAATTATCCTGATTGATACTTCCCTCAGAAATTGGGGAACACCGAAAGTATTGGCTTATGCCTCTGCAATAGCTGTCATCAAACACCCCAAAGCTCATTCCCAATGTAAAGTTTTTGCTTTAGGACAGGCAGGTATTCCGATTGCCCTCAACAAAGTGGAAGAAGTGGTGGAGAATCTTAATCAGGTAAGTCCGGTTCTGGAGGTTTCAGAAGCTTTAGAGAAATTTTTTGACGGACATCATTCGGAAAAAGATATGGAAGTTTTCTTTATTACCCATCAGGATAATATGGCTGATGAAAAAATTCAGCGGGTGGTCCATCAGAATAGAGATCAACTGAAATTTTTAGTGACTACAGATTCAGATGGTGAAATAAATTTTTATAAACACCACAAAGGAGCAAGAAAACATATTCAGAAAATAAAGCTTCCATTGCAGGAGCTTTGGGCCAATCCGCCACAGCAAAAACAATCCACTCAGAACTTCAACGGAAAGAAAACTGATCTTCCACAAAACTATCCGATTTTATTCCCAACTCCTGTTAATAAGATTGCTAAGTTCTTATATGACGGAGAATTTTTCATTCTGAGTTCAAGAAAGCAATTGCTGAAAACTTATCTTTCCGATAACTATTACGACAGACATTCCTACGATTATTATAAAACCCATCATGGCTGTGAAGTATTATTTGATAAAATTTCTATAAAACCCAAAGGACAGTTTGCCCTCGCGAAAAACAGACAGCAGCATTTTATTTTGTGTCAGTATCAGCCTGAGCAGAAATTACTATCAAAGATTAACCTTAATACCGGAGAATATTCTGAACAGAATCTTACAGGAATGCATATTCCGGAATCTTACAGACTGATTTATTTTGGGCGCAACTTTTATCTGCATCATGCGGACAGTGCTACCCATTACAAAATCAATATTGACGGGAATATCTCTGTGGAACCTATTACCGGAAAAGAAAAAGAATTTGAAAAAAATAATATAAAAGCTGAAGCCGAAGTCGCCAAGCTGAAAGGAAGCGGATTGAGGATAATCAATAACTTCAATAAAATCGGAATTAATCAGCATGAAAATCTGGTCGTTTCCGGAAATGAGTTATACAGTGCTTCTGAAAACACGCTGAATTTTTCCAGAAATAAATATGATATCAGAATTTTTGCTGAGCAGAATAAAAATAAATTTACATTCCCTGACGGCAGTGAAATCATAACCGATTCAAGGGGAATGATGACTTTCAGAAGCAGTAATAAGAGTATCGAAGAATTCTTTATTCCGTCAACATTGGGTGGTTTTCTCTCATTATCTACCTATACGGAATTTGGCGGATCAGAATATTATCTTCCGGAACATGCCCTGCTGAAAGTAAGAACAATGGATGATATGTGTGACAGGTTTTTAAAACCGTTTATAGAACAGATTGTGGATTATGGAGCTTAGAATAAAACCTTTCCCCAAAAACAGCTATCCTAAAAAAGGACTTCTGATCAGAGGATCTTCACCTGTGGTGTGGCTTCAGGAAATGGAAACGCTTGGGATCAATTTAAGCCAGATCCAATCTTTTGCTATTCCGGCAGATCATCCCAATGTGCTGTATGGCTGTTTTCTTATTTTTAATGATCATACTCCGCAGGAAATAGGCAGGAATGCATATTTTCAAAAGGTGGATGACAGGCTTTTTATTCCTGAAAACACCACTTTTTATCCCAAAATAAATCCGGAAGACTGGGCACAGCTCGATTGCCGTTTTCTGATTATGCATCCCGAATTCGGATTGGTAAAACTGTCTGAAGAAATCGACTGGATTTCATTAATTCAACAGCCCGGTGCAATAAATGAAATCATCAGAAAACCACTGAACGGAGTTTCAATCCCTCAAAAAATAGAAAGCTATACCGTAGAAATAGAGGATGAAAAAGTAATGGAAGCATTACAGCCAAAGCAAACA
Organism: Chryseobacterium sp. FG46; assembly: GCF_057809135.1. Lineage (NCBI taxonomy): Bacteria > Pseudomonadati > Bacteroidota > Flavobacteriia > Flavobacteriales > Weeksellaceae > Chryseobacterium > Chryseobacterium sp. FG46. Next base: position 45,950 of record NZ_JBMDJJ010000012.1, read on the forward strand.
GAAGAAGAATGGATGAACAGCCTGCCGTTCGACCTTAAGAAAGTAATGGCCGGGAATAAAAAAGAAATAGAGAAATATTTAAAATACATTGAAAAATACCCTGAAAGAGCTGTAGAATTAGGTGTTTCTCTGGATGTAATGGGTACCTCCAGAGGAGATGGTTTTGGTAAATTTACCTGGCTGGAAGGATTATTTGGCGGAGGCTCTGCAGGGAAAACCGAAAGTGCCGGAACAAGAAATTTCCGCAGAGTTTTCTGGGCACTTATTATTGCAGCTATCGTTTTAAAGATTGCATTACCTTCTGATAAAAACAGTTCAGAGCTGGAAGAAAACAGCAATTCATCAGGAACTATTGTAAGCAATGCGGTAAAGGCACCTTCCGATATGATAGCTTTTCAATCCGGAACTTCAGAAATTGATCTGAAGATAGATTCAATATATCACCAGCAGAGAAAAGGGTTATCCAAAGAACTTATTCATGCAGGAATCATAGAATCCAAAACGAAAGAAGATAAAGAAAATTATAAAAAAAGCGGAGGAAGAGATGTAAGCGAAATAGGAAGTGATATCGAAAAGCTTGTTCATAAAGAAAAACAGAGCAGAGATTCTCTTAAAATCATTTACACCAAAAAAATTACAAAACATTTAGAACAGAAAACAGAAAACCTGAAACGTAAAATTTCAGATTCTTTAAAGCAATACACCAAAGGAAAACCAGTAAATGATGATGTTGTAAAATATCTTCTGAAAAAGAGGAAGGCATTGATGGCCGATTCATTAGGAAAACTTTATGGTACATTGGATATCGTGGATCCTTCTTCTGCTTCAATTGACAAATCGAAAGTAAAAGGAGTGGGTACAGAAGGAACTCCTTTAGAAAAAAAAGCTCCTGTTTCAGATATTCTGTATATGGTGATCCTGATGATTGCGGGAGTAGGATTGTATTCTTTCCTGTTTAAAAACAAATCTTTGAATCTGGGTGGAGATAATGTACCTGCCTGGGTGAAATTTATTTTAATTGGTATCCTTGTAGCCATGCTTGTGTACTTATTTTATCCGCTGGTAAAAATGTTTGGATACAACTGGTTTGTATGGGTTCTGGTGATTTGTGTGTTGTTACTTCTTTACCGCCTGTTTAGAGAAGATAAAACTATTTTAAACTCCGATGATGATGAATAGACAGAAATTTATAGACAAATTTATGGCGGCATTCGTGCTGCTGGCCATGTTTAAGGTTGTCGGAATTGTAGCTCAGTTATTCCATGAAAGTTTCTGGAGTGTAGTAGGAACATTGGCGATTTTCTTAATTGTAGCCTTTATCATTCTTCTTGTGATCACTTCTTTAAAAGACAAAGAACAGAACAACAGGAATTCTGCCGGAAGAAAAGGCAGCGGAAGCAGCAGTTTCTATCTGGAAAATTCACTTTTCGACAGAATCCGGAGTAAATATGAAGAACTGGCCGAAAAATACATCGCCGAAAAAGATTATAAAAAAGCAGCAAGAGTCTATATGAACCTACTGCAGGATAATTACAGAGGTGCAAAAACACTGGAAAACGGAGGACTTTATAATGAAGCAGCTGTAGTATATCTTAAAAAACTCAATAATAAATTCGATGCTGCAGTCTGCTATGAAAAAGCAAAACAATACAAAAAAGCCATTGACCTTTACAAAGAAATGGAGCAGAAAGAAAAAGTAGGAGATCTTTATAAAGAAATCAACGATCTTAAAAATGCCCATTATTATTACCAGATCGTAGCAGACGATTATACAGGAAATAATCAGATGGTGAAAGCTTCCCTGATTTATCGTAAAAAGATGGAAAAGCCGGATGAGGCACAGAAAATATTGTTGAAAGGATGGGAAGAGGATAAGGATGCTTTCAACTGCTTGAATAACTATTTTGCCAATATATTTGATGTTAAAAAGCTGGAATCTGAAATTCTGAATTTATATGAAAAGACTCCAGCTTATAAAAAAATTACCTATCTGGAAGCGATGAAGCATGAATTCAGGAAAGATCCGAAATTACATGCGGTAACAAAGAATATAGCGTATGAAATCATTGCCGAGAAAGTAACTACCCGTTCTGAAATTGTAAACGAACTTAAATTTTTCAACCCTGATGATGCAGTGATTCTGAAAGACATCTCAAGATTCAAAACAGGAAGAAATAAAATGTTCAGGAATTAAATAAAACTTCAGCTTCATCAAAGCAGTTTTTAATTGATTCTCCTTAGCACCTTAAAAATAAAAAACTCCTGAAATTAAAACTCTGCGTTGAAGATAGCATGGTAATTCTGTTTTGCTGGAAAATTGCAATGACACTAAAAATGAATGTTAATGACGTTTTTAAGGCGTAAGAAAATAGAAGATGTGCAATACATTTTCTCGCAGATTATTCAGATTACGCAGATTTTTATCACTAAGAACTGCTTGATTTGCAAAATCTGCGAGAGTTTAAAAAATAAATTAAATCCTTGCGCCTTATAGCAATTTTATTGAGATCGTTTTGTGGCTTTGCGTCTTCGAAACCTTCCCGAAATTGTGAATATTATAAAATAATATCAAAAAAGATTTATCTTTGCCCCAGAAAATTATGACAATACAAAGAGCACATATCAATGCAGAACTATTCGAAAGTCCTTATAACAAAGGATTATTCGGACGTGATGAGGTGATATGGAATGAGGCGAAATGTGCTGACTTTGGAAATTATTTACTGTAAACCCGTAAAAAATTAATCAAAATACAACAGAAACGTCTCGGAAAACCGAGGCGTTTTTTGTTTTTTAGGTCAGAAATTATTTAGAATGAAAAAAAATAACCATCAACATGAAAATTTTTTAATCAACAATGAAACTTTAATACGATAAAATAGAGTGATAAGCAACCCGGTGAGAGACAGTCATTTAGGTAATTAAGATATCTGCAAAATATTGCGGACAGAAATTCTCTATTCTAAAATTAACATGTAATCAATTGATTATCAATAATTTAATTTGAAAATTTATTTGTGAATTCCAAAAAATCCTATTTACTTTGCAACCGAAAATTGAAAGCAACAGGTTTTCAGGATTCAATTAAAAATAATTTAGAAACAAACAAAAATAAAATGAAACAGTTACACAACATATTCAATCAATATTCAAGACTATTCGGACAGAAGCCGACAGGTGTTGCGTGTCTTCTTGAAAGTGGAATTGTGGATAAAAGGTGCTTATATACGTGGGTCAGCTAATGATCTCTTACGTTTAAATAGATGAAGCGCCTCCCGAAAAGAGGCGCTTTTTTTATGGTTTCTTTAGCTTATTTGGTAAAGCGCCGGTCTGTGGAACCGGAGAACAGGGTTCGATCCCCGGAGATACCCAAAGTAGAAAATCTCATGGCTCAATTGGATAGAGCGTCGGTTTACGACACCGAAGGTTGAAGGTTCGAGTCCTTCTGAGATTACAAAGAATGTGAATTGCGAAATTAAAAATTGACAAACAAAGCGAATTGATCATTCACGATTCACAAAGCTAAAACAATCTCATAGCTCAAATGGTTAGAGCACCGGTCTTTTAAACCGGGGGTTGAAAGTTCAAATCTTTCTGGGATTACCAAAATACGGTTCCGTAGCTCAACCGGATAGAGCATGGGTTTTCTAAACCCAGGGTTAGAGGTTCGAGTCCTCTCGGAATCACAAAAAAGGTTCATGGAAACTTTCCGATCCGGCTGTCTCCCGGAAAAGAAACAGAAGTGAACCCCGAAGCTGGAAAGATAACGGTGGTTGTTTACCCGTCTTGGACGCGGGAGGCCGCAAGTTCGAATCTTGCTTTCCAGACTATTTGTTCCATTAGCATAGAGGTAAGTGCATTCGGCTTTCTACCGAACGACAAGGGTTCGATTCCCTTATGGAATACCAATGATTTCGTAGCTCAAGTGGTTAGAGTGTCGGTCTGATACACCGAAGGTTGAAGGTTCGAGTCCTTCCGGAATTACAATGATTTTGTAGCTCAATGGCAGAGCACCGGTTTGTTAAACCGGAAGTTGAAAGTTCGAGTCTTTCCAAAATCGCAGGTAACTAATTGTTAATTGTTTCAGGAGAAAAAGTAAAAGTTTGTCGAGAGCAGAAGATCTTTACGCCAAACACGAAAAATAGAGACAGGCTTTTCTTCTCTCCGGATAAATTAGAAATTAAAAGATATCATTTATAAATTTTTAGGTAAAATAAAGTTGGTCAAGCGCAGAAGTTCTTATATCAAACAAATGAAGACAGACTTTATTTTTTAATCTGATGGTTCGCCGAAGTAGAAGAGTCGGGACGGTCTGCAAAACCGTTGTGTAAACTGAGTGGGTTTGAATCCCATAGCCATCTCAAAGTAAAAACTATAGGAAATATAAGAATCTTTTATCAATGATCTTTTATCATCTATAGCAAAGAATATCCTTTATTAATAAAAGAAAAAGGCTGTCGAGCGCAGAAGATCTTTACTCAAACATTCAATATAAAGACAGACCTTTTCTTTTTTGAAAGTAAAAAATTGAGGAATTATTTATTACTCATAAAAATCCGGAAGTACGCCGAAGTTGGAGAGTCGGGGCAGACTGACATGAGGAACGAATTGAACGATTCCTTAAAAAAAAATGAAAGTAATAGAGTTAAAATCTGTTGCTTCATTGCTGAGTAGGTTCGAATCCTACTACTTCCACCAACCGCTGATAATGTAATGGCAGCATGCAGGAAATGTACTCTTGTTGTTCAGGTTCGATTCCTGGTCAGTGGCTTAATGCTCTATTCGTCTAACGGTGAGGACGCCTGCCTTTCGAGCAGAAAACAAGGGTTCGATTCCCTTATAGAGTACTGGATGTGAATAGCTGGTCAATATTGAATTGATAATAATACCATGAAAGTTCAGATTTTTTTAAAAAATTGGCCAGTTACCATTCACACAAAAATGAAGAAAAGAGAAAAAAGGACTGTCAAGAGCAGAAGATCTTTAGTCAATAAAAACAGACAGCCTTTTACTTTTTTTAAACAAAATACAATTAGGAAACGAGAAAGGTTTGTCAGGCGCAGAAGATCTTTACAAACACTAACAGACAGAGCTTTCTCAAACCTAGCATTATATGAGTAATAAGCAATGAGCAATAAGTAATACCATAGATTTTCATTGCTAATTACCGATTACTCATTACTAATAAGATACGCCTCTCTATTCCAATTGGCAGAGAAAACGGCTTTAAACCCCGTAAAGTCCCAGTTCGAATCTGGGGAGAGGTACAGAATATAAGTAATAAGTAAAGAGCAATGAGTAATAATGAAAATAGAAAATATTACTCATTACTTATAAAAAACCTGCGGGAATGGTGGAATGGCAGACACTCTTGATTTAGGATCAAGCTTTTGGGGGTTCGAATCCCTCTTCCCGTACCAAAAATATAAGTAATAAATAATGAGCAATGAGTAATAATGAAAATAGAAATATTACTCATTACCAATTACTTATTACTCATGAAATTGATTCATAGTGTAATGGCAGCACACAGGATTTTGATTCCTGGAGTTTAGGTTCGAGTCCTAATGAATCAACTACATTTACTCTGATAGTGTAATGGCAGCATCTCAGTCTCCAAAACTGATGGTATCGGTTCGAGTCCGGTTTGGAGTGCAAAAAAATAGAAATTAGAAACTAGAAGTTAGAAAATAGAACTGCTAGTGATCATTTATCAATTATCAACAATCATTTATGAATTAAAATAGGTAGAAAAAATGGAAACGCAACAACAAACATGGCAGAATATGAATGGAAAAATTTTCCAACACTCTATCACACAGCTGGTAGAAGAAGCCATCATTCGCGAACATGCCAACGGACATCGTCTGAAAGTATGTGTGGGATCAGACTCTCATGTATACGGAGATGCCATCAGCTATGCTACGGCAGTAGTATTTATTCGTGAGGGAAAAGGAGCGTTTACCTTTATCAGAAAAGAAAGAGAAATACAGAGTATCAGTATCAAGGAGCGAATGCTGAATGAAGTCAACAAATCCGTTGAAATTGCATACGCGATCTGCTCTGTGTTGGATGCTTATGGTGTGGAAATGGAGGTACACGCAGACATTAATACCGACCCGGATTTTAAATCCAACGTAGCATTAAAAGATGCTATGGGATATATTCTGGGAATGGGATATGTGTTTAAAGCAAAACCTTTTGCTTTCGCAAGTTCCAATTGTGCTGATATGATGGTGTAATCTTTTTAATCAAAAAAATGAAAACAGTTTTAATTATTAATGGAGAAAAATACTGGAAGGAATACTTTGCTGGATTTGATGTAGTTCAAAAGAAAGTTCAGACATCGGAATTTATAATAAAAGATTCTTCATTGTATGTGGCAGATGTAGATGGGGTTTGCAAGCCGGATGTTATTTTCTGGCGTTTGGGAGCCATCAATCCTGAACCTAAATACAGAAATATTTTAGAGTTGATTGATCATTCAGGAGTACCTTGCATTAATTCAGCTTCCACATTATTGATGGGATATGAAAGACTGACAATGCTTAATACCCTTAAAAAGCTAGGATTACCGGTTATTAACTTTAATGTGGCAACCAGTACTCAGCATCTGAAAAATCTGGAAATGAAATTTCCTTTTGTGGTAAAAGTTGGAAATCATCATGGCGGATATGGTAAAAGTTTAGTTTCAACAGAAGAACAATGGGAAGAACTGAAAGATTTGCTGTTTATTCATCAGGACTATGTGACTCCTGAAAAGTTTATTGATTATAAGTGTGATATTCGATATCTGGCCATAAATGATAAGGTTTGGGCAATGAAAAGAAAAGGAAAATATTGGAAAGCCAACTCCTTAACCCAGGAATATCAAATCATAAAACCGGAAGATGAATGGATTGAAAAAGTAAAACTATTACAGAAATATATAAAGGCAGACATTGTCGCAATTGATGTATTGGAAACAGAAAATGGAGAAAAAATGATTTTAGAATATAATGATATTCCAGGTCTTTCAGGGTTTCCTGAAGATGCAAAACTGGAGTTGTCACTGACTGTGAAAAGTAAATAAAAAGAACCTTAAAAAATTAAAAACCATGTATTTTTTAGTTCAGGCTAATGTGTATTTAGATCCGGATCACTATAAAATTTTTGATGCACTGGAAGAATTGAATATTGATTATGATGTAATTAATATTCCGCCAACTGCAAAGAAAATAGATTTCGAAACAGATAGAAAAGATGTTTTTGTATACGGTTCGGTGACCATTGCAAGATTGTCAAAACAAAATACAGACTGGTTTCCCGGTTCTTTTTACGGAGGAAATCATCAGTATGAAATATATTCAAAATATTATGGTGAAAACCTGCTTAATGATAATGTTTCTGTTCATCCAATTTCCGGACAGCTGAACTGGAAAAAAGATGAAATAAAATTCATTAAACCATACAATGAAGCAAAAATTTTTACAGGAAAAGTTTTCACGGAAACAGAATGGAAAGATTTTGTATTTGAAGCATTGAAATCTAAAAATAATAGAATTAATAAAGATTCATTGATACAGCTTTCTGAAGCAAAACTAACGATAAAAGAAGCAAGGCTTTGGATTGTTGGAAGGCAGATTATTGATGGAGGATATTATAAGTTTAATGATAATGCTCCTTTTGAAGAAAAAGTTTCAGAAGACGGATTGAGTTTCGCTAATGAAATGATCAGACTTTTTAATCTTGAAGAAGCTTTTGTAATGGATATTTGTTTAACGGATGAAGGTTGGAAAATTGTTGAAATAAATTGTATCAACAGTTCCGGATTTTATCCAAATACGAATGTGAAAAGCGTGATTAAAGCATTGAACATTTATTTTTCAAATTAAAAAAATCATGGAAAAAACAAAAAGATTACTATTTCTGGATGATATAAGATATCCTATTGAGGCATATCATTATACGAAACAGGATATTTTCCTCAGAAGCGACTGGCATATCGTTCGGAATTACGAGCAGTTTGTCAACAGGATTTTGGAAAAAGGACTTCCGGAAATGATTTCTTTTGACCATGACCTTGCAGACGAGCACTATTTAAAACATGATTCCCGGGGATTTGTTGAAAAAACAGGATACGACTGTGCCAAATGGCTGATAGAATATTGTATGGACAATTATCTGGACCTTCCCAAATTCTATTGCCACTCCATGAATCCGGTAGGAAAGGAAAATATCTTAAGCCTTTTAAAAAATTTTAAGAACGATTAAAAACTAAAACAAAATGATTTTCAAAACATATAATATTATAGAAAACGCTTACCAGGCCCGCGTGATCGAGCAGATCAGGATGCAGGGTTTTGGAGATGAGGTTTTCATCGTACAGGAAAAAGTTCACGGAGCTAATTTCTCTTTCTTTACCGACGGAAAGGAAATTAAAATCGCAAAGAGAACTGCTTTCATCGAAAAAGATGAAAAATTTTTCAATGCCCATCAGGTTTTGGAACGCTACAGAAAAAATGTAACAGAAGTATTTCAAAAAGTGAAAACCATCCATCCGGATGTTGAAACTGTAGTGATCTACGGTGAATTGTTCGGTGGCGGTTACAAACATAAAGATGTAGAACCCGTAAAAGATGCTGTAAAAGTACAGAAAGGTATTGAATATGCACCTTACAATGAATTTTACGCTTTCGATATTAAACTGAATGGAATTACCTATTTGGATACAGAAGTGGTTAATCAGATTTTTGAAGAGACAGGATTTTTCTATGCTAAAATTTTGTTTCATGGAACGCTGGAAGAAGCTTTGAAATTCCCTAATGTTTTCAATTCAAAAATTCCGGCCTGGCTGGGATTACCCGAGTTGGAAGACAATAGGTGTGAAGGAACCATTGTAAAAACTTTGAAAACCAGATACTTTGGAAATGGTGCCAGAATCATTCTGAAAAATAAGAATGAAAAATGGATCGAAAAATCCAAAATGGTTAGAAAGGAAGCTAAAACTGTTTACAAACAGGTTCATTTCAGCGAAAAAGTTCAGGAGATCTGGGAGGAAATCCAAAAATATGCTACAGCCAACAGATTGAATAATGTGGTAAGCAAAATTGGCGAATTCGAACCTAAAATGATAGGTAAAGTGATTGGTCTTTTTTCACAGGATATTTTGGAAGATTTCCAAAAAGACTTCCCAGCAGCTTTCGCCAGCATTGAAAAAGATGAGCAGAAAAGGATCAACAAAAAGTTGAATGCTTCAGTCATTGATTTTATAAAAGAAGAGTTGATGACTCTTAAAGTATAGTTTCGGTAATTTTTTACCGAAACTTTTTTATGTATAATAAGTAACCATCAAAGTCAGAAGAACGAAAACACTTCATTGTATTAAAGAGAAACAGGACTCATGAAAGTGTGACAATTCCCATCCTTTGGAGGGGTGGCGAAAATTCAAAGAATTTTTGGCGGGGTGGTTTTAAAAAGAAAAAAACAATTAGAAAAATGAAACCCAATATATTTTTTACAGCAGACCATCATTTTGGTCACGAGAATATTATAAAATTTTCAGAACGGCCTTTTGAATCTCTGGATCATATGAATGAAGAACTCATTAAAAGATGGAATGAGAAAATTGAACCTGGCGACACAGTCTACCATCTAGGAGATATGAGTTTAGGAAAACCGGATTTTACAAAAGAGATTTTAGATCGCTTAAATGGTAATATCCATCTGATCAAAGGCAATCATGAAGGAGCAGCATTAACTTATCCCAAACGTTTTGCGTCCATCAGAGATTACCACGAACTGAAAATTGATGATCCGGACCAAAACAACGGTAACCAGAAAATCATTCTTTTCCATTACGCCATGCGTACCTGGAATGGCTCACACCGCGGAGTCTGGCAATTATACGGCCATTCGCACGGAACACTGCCGGATGATGAAATGGCATTCAGTTTTGACGTTGGAGTAGACTGCCATAATTTTTATCCGGTTTCCTACGAGGAAGTCAAAGAAATAATGAAGAGAAAAAAATGGACGCCTCCATTTGCTCCCAGGAATTAACAATTAACAATGAAAATGAAGCTTGAGGATATGAGAAGTATAAACCTAACTAACTTCTAACCTCTAGCTTCTAATTTCTAAAAAATCATGAAAACAACCAATGAGATCATCATCATCGATCTGGAGGCCACATGCTGGGAAAACGACAGAATTCCCATCGGGCAAAAGGTCGATATTATAGAAATAGGAATTTGCAAATTAAACTTAACATCTAAAGCAATTTCCCAAAAACAAAGCATTTACATCATTCCGGAACGGTCAGAAATCAACAGATTCTGTACACAATTGACCGGAATTACCCCGCAACTGATAGAACAAAAAGGAATCTATTTCGAAGAGGCCTGTGAAATGATCAGAGATCAATACCATACTGCAACACTTACATGGGCAGGATATGGAAACTTCGATGAAGAGCAGATCACAGAACAGTGTGACTGGCTCGGAATAACCAGTCCTTTTTCGGAAAACTATATGAATGTGATGTACGAATTCAAAAGACATTTCAATCTCCACAAACAGATAGGTCTTAAAAGGGCTTTGAGTTATTTAAATATGGATTTTGAAGGCACTCATCACAGCGGAGCAGATGATGCTTACAATACAGCCAGAATTTTAAGTAAAATTCTGTAAATCGTAATTAGGTTGGAAGATAGAAGCTGGAGATTGGAAGTAAATTCAACATTGTAAAACTTTCCTCTTTGTGCATGCATCTTCCATTCTTTAACAATTAAATTTTAAACAAGTGAAAACAACAGAAAATATATTAATAGTAGACCTCGAAGCAACGTGTTGGGAAAACCGGCCGCCAAGAGGTCAGGAAAGTGAGATCATTGAAATCGGGGTATGCATTATGAATGCAAAAACCGGTAAGATCTCTAAAAATGAGGGGATTTTAATAAAACCACAATATTCAAAAGTAAGTCCGTTCTGTACGGAACTTACCACTCTTACCCAAAATATGCTGGATCATGAAGGCATCATGCTGGATGATGCTTTCGATATCCTGAGAGCAGAATATGATTCCGAAGAATTGACATGGGCAAGTTATGGTAACTATGACCTGAACATGCTTCAGAACCAGGCAAGAAGATTCTATACAGATTATCCAATGAGTGATGATCACATCAATGTGAAGACCTTATTTGGTGAAATTCATCCTACCATCAGGAAAAGTGTCGGAATGAACAGAGCTTTAGGTGAATTGGGTATGACTTTAGAAGGTACGCATCACAGAGGAGTAGATGACGCAAAAAACATTGCAAAGATTCTGCATTGGTGTTTGCAGAATTACTAGATAATCTGAAATAAACAGATAAAAAAGAAGAGTTGTCTCAAATGTCAAATAATTTGGCTTGAGACAGCTTTTTTGTTGTAAAATGGGGGCTTGTTGGAGATCAATTATAAAAGTTATATTGCCCATTCCTTTCCTGCAATGGCAGAAACTCTGAATCTTCTGCTGCAATGTAAGGGGTTGCAGTTCTTTTGTTATTATTTTAAAAAAAATTAACGTATCGGCAGGGTAGGATAATTTTGTTGTAAAGCTTTATCAGTACTCAAAATAAGACACCAAATGTTGTGTAAATATCATTATATGGAGCTTTTAGCTGTTTTTTTAATTTTATATCTTTAAACAGGGAGTTATTTTTATCGTGCTAAAGCCTTTGTCAGGTATTGTTTTATTAACTTAATATTTGTTAAAAAAATCACTTTTATGGGATAATTTACTGTCTGTCAGTCATTTTTTTTTATTTTAGCCAATGAGAATAAATGGATGTTTATTAATGAAGGTTTTGAGGCAAAATAATTAAACTGTTGATTCACTGCAAAGGAGATCATGAGTATAAAGAAAAAATTCCGGAGAGATATTGATCAGATCATTTTGACACCGGATTCTTTAAAGATTATAGTCCTTAAAATCTCTCTTTTATAAATGATTTATTCAATTTTTAGCAAGGTGTTTGATAATGTTCTGATGAGAATTTTATATAGCAGACCTGTTTTTCAGACTCTGTTTTCAGAGGAAAGAAATAACAGATTATTGTTAAGTTCTCTATATCAGTATTGTATTGAAGGGTATGTAATGGTTTTAAATGTTGAAATGAAGATGAATTTACTTTCCATAACGAGGCTTTATTTATTTCTGTCTTTGGGACTGTTTGAAAAATATGAAGCTTGCGATGGTAAAGCTTTTGACCCCCTGTTGGATACAGTGTTTTCAGGTTGTTATAAAAAACAGGAACAGAAAACAGTAATCCACAAAAAGCCCAGCTTTGAATGTAAGCCTGTAAAGACACTTGCATATGGGATTTCTAAACTTATTTATTTGATAATCAAATGTAATGTTACTTTAAGTAAACTGCTGTTCCCCATTCTTTCAGCAGTTGAGAAAAAGGTTTTTAATAGTAAAAAGTTCCTTTCGCTCTATAATAAACTGTTAAAGCAAAATTGGTTTAGACCGGAGAAAATTCTTGTCAGACCGCTTGAAGAATGGAAAAAAATGAATAACCTGAAACAAATTTATACATCAAATTAAAGCACATGAAAGAAAGACTTTATGAGATCCTTAATGAGGAAAAAGTACATGAGATTATCCCCTTTCTAAAAGAGCTTAGTATTGAAGAGAGGAAAACACTGATACCATCTATCAAGAAAATGGACCGTGAGATCAGTAAAATTGTAATGACTAAAAACTCCTACCACACGGCGGGATCTGTGAGCCAGCATTCCATTATAGATATTGCTTCATTTGTCTGCATGGACAAAAAGAATTTTGGTAAAAACTATTGGAGTCTTTTCCGTAATGCGGAACAGACCGAGCAGATACTGGAATGGGGATGTCCGGATTGGTTTTCAGACTTTATCAATGAATCGGTTGAAGCTGAATTTACAGCATTTAATTATAAAGATATTTTAGGATGGACGGAGAAAGGATATGTGCAGCCCAAACCCGAATTATTGGGACATCATCTTAGCAATTACCCGGCAGATCTTGACCATTACCCCGAAACACTTACTACTCATTTTTGGTATTTGTGTGAATTCCCTTCCAGATCTTTGCCTTTCCGTAAAGAATGGTTTCCTATCGTTCAAAAGCTTATTGCTGAGAAGAAGATTGAAAGAAAAAGATTCCTGAGAGAGTGTCTTCTGGCCTCCAACAGAAATTTTAATAAAAATGTCACGGGCTGGTTTATGGATGCATTTACCTCATTAAAACCAACGGAAGAAGAATTGTCTGACCTGCAGGATGACCTGCTTGCTGGGCTTGTTTCTTCACAGTCAAAAGCGGTGAATACAATATTATCACATCTGAAAAAAATTGTTGGAACATCTGAATTTAAGAGTGACGAATTTTCACATTACCTTCCCAATTTACTAAGCTCAGAGGTAAAAACAGTAGTGGTTTCCAGTCTGGGACTTACAGAAAAAATATTTCAGAGAAAGAATGTGGATCCGGACATGCTTGGAATGGCATTAAGTACAGCATTTGTTAGTAAAGATGATGGTATACAGTCAAAAGCAGCAAAGATTATCCTTAAATATATTCCGGCTTCAGAAAATATGATAGAGGCTCTTTCTCATTATTCAGATAATATATTGACTAATGTGCGTCCTCTCTTGATAAGATATATTGAAGAGAAACAGCCGGAACTTGAGGTGATAGATTCTGAAAAGAGACTGCTGGCTGCAGATGAAAATGCAGTGCAGGTACTTCAGAATTTTGAAGATCTGATGTTCTATCTGCCTGTGGCAATGGATGATCCATACAGTTATCATTGTGATATTGCTTTGACAGGATTTATTCAATTTGCAGGAGATGTAGATGCTGAATCTGTGAAACTGATAGAACCTGTATTTTTGAAAGCCTGTAAAACTATAGCAAAATGGGAAGTTCCTTATCTGAATGTTTTATTATGCAATGCTATTATCAATTATGGACTTGTCTTAATGGAAAAATATCCTGTTCAGCTAAAGAATCTGGAAAAAATATATCAGAAAACCAAAGAGGAGGAAGCAGCAAGAGAATCTTACTCCAATTATCAGAAAAAATTGGGTCCGATAGAAGATGTTGGAGCAGATTGTCCCGCAAGACAGGCTTTTAAGGATATTGCGATATATGCTGTTGACAAAATAAAATCAGGGGATAAGATTCCTTTGTTGTTTCCCGTTACCCATTCCCCATGCTGGATTTCTCCTGTTACTCTTGTTGAGAGGTTGGAGAGTTATCAGAATAATAATACAGAGCCTCATCATCTGGATATTCAGCTTGCCCTGCAGCGTTGTGCTTTAGATGATACCTCAAAAGCAATTGAAGAAGTAGAGAAAAGATTAAAAGGTGAATATAAAGAATTACTGCTTTTCTTCTTTGGTAAAAATGTACAGCCGGAAGGGACGTTTATACATCCCTCATGGTGGATAACAGCTGGGATTACACGTTCCCCCGAGACTTTTTTTGAGCAGTTCAAAACTCTCGGATATAATAGTATTCCTGCAGAATTCTTTTCAGGTGCTTATAAGTGGAAAACTATTGACAATAAGAAAAACTCTTATTATCCGGTGGAGTTGAATATTACGATTCCAAAATATCATCTTGAAAAAAGAAAAGAACCTTTGTTCATGGAATATTTCGTTGCCGAACAGAAAGAGCTTAATGAAATTCCAGCACTGATGCTTTGTTTCCCCAATACACCTGCAAATGCTCTGGCGAAGGTAATTAAATACTGCCTTTTCTATTCAGGAATTGCAGAAGTATATGAAAGAAGTCTTGTTTTGAATACTGCGAATACGCTTTATCAGATCAAAAAACCTCTGGATGAAATTGGCTATTTGTTTCTTGGAACTATTTTCCTGGACAGTGATAAGACGATCCGGGGAACGGCTGCTGAAATATGGCTTGAACATGTTTCTTGCCAGATGATGGATAATGCAAGGCTGGGAAGAGTGATTGGTTTACACGAAAAATTAGAATGGGCCCCGGTGAAAAGATTAACCGATCTTATGCAGCACCACATGCTTAATGTAAGTAAAAACCATAATATTGCTCTTGAGGAATTGATTTCCAGTATTTTGCTTCAAATGGAAGAACCGGTTACCAACCTGAAAAGAATTCTGGAAATCTACCATGAAGTATTGGCTTTAAACCATTCATCGGTTCATAAAGAAGTCATGGAAAAATTAAACCGCTGGAAAGAAAACTCAAGTCTTAAAAAAATAGGGAATCTTCTTCTGAAAAAATAGATTATGGAAGATACGCTTTTTTACAACTATTCAGGAGCATCCGCTTTAGTTAAGAAAGGTGCTCTTGAAGAATTATTTCTCGCCAAGTACAGTGAGATACATAAAAACACTGATGCTCCCTGTTTTTTCTGGGGAAATGTTGGGCAGCCCTTTATTTTGGCCCGATGTCTGATCACGCTTTCCAATATTGTAAAATCCAGCTTTAACCTGTCTCCTTTTCAGATGGTACTTCTTAAAGATCCCATAGTGACGGCAGGAAATGAAAGATTAAGGTTGGAAGGTTTTTCTCATTGTGCGGGAGTGTATGCAAGAGTAGATGTGCTGCCAGAGGGATTGGATGGAGAGTTTCTTGAAAACGGAACAACGAATGTGGATTTCAATCAGCCTATGATAACTGCATTAGGAAGCATTCGTCCTAATGAAAAAATTATACTTTCTGTAGGACAAAAAGAAGTGGGCCTATACAAAGAGGAAAGTAAAATAACAGAAAGAAAAGTGCCTTTGCCTGTAAAATGGATCAAAGGACTGGGAACTGTTCAGGTGTATTTATCAGAATCAGAAAAGCTTCATACCTTCAATAAAATCCAGACACAGCAATTGTTTAGAGGAATGCCGAAAGGAGTGGTGAAGTCAGACTATTATTTAATTGTGAGAGGAAATAAACCTGTTTTCTCTCCGGTACAATCTGCGGATTCTGTTTGCATAGGAGGACTTCACAGGCTTCGTCTTTTAGAACCCCTTCTTCCTTATATTGATGGTATGCAGGTTTTTGCACATGTTAATATGCAGTCTACTACATGGCAACTCAGTATGGGAAATATCCGGTTTAGTTTTTCTTTATCGAGAGAATGCTGGAGAGGTTTTTCAGGTGAAGGAGCAGTGTTGGATAGTCTGATTTCAGATGTTCCTGATGAATGGATTGATGCATTGGATAAATATGCCTATGCCAATCAGTCTTTTAATCCCCGCAGACTTGCCTTGGAAGAGCATATCAGTTTTGATAAAGTTGAAAATATTACAGGCAGGTTTGCCGCAATGGGATTACTAGGTTATGATCTTAATGACAGAGAATTTTTCTATCGTAGACTTCCTTTTAAATTAAACCGTATTATTGGACTCAATCCTCGTATAAAAAATGCTCAGAAATTGATAGAGGACGGAAAAGTAGAAATCTTAAATAATAATAAAGAAAGAACAGAAGCCAGAGTAAAAGGAACCGGTGTACATCATATAGTAATCATTCAAGAAGAAAAAGAGCGTTGCACCTGCGAATGGTTCAGTAAATATCAGGGAGAAAGAGGTCCCTGTAAACATGTATTGGCGGTAAAAAGACTGGTTAATGTTTAAATAATGCTGATGCTCATTTTATCATTTTGTTGAGCAGCACAAAGGCGCAACATCTTGCGCCACTGTGTTGTATTAGTGTCTTATTAATTACCAGTCTGCTTCATCCATTCCTCATAGCTCAGTACTCCCAGTTCCGGTCTGCCTTCACCCTCCAGAATAGAAATAAACTCAAGCTGGTTTCCATCAGGATCATTAAAATAAATAGCCAGTGCAGGCATCCATGCAAATACCATAGGCTCTGTACTTCCGTTTTTCAGAAAATTGTAAGGTTTTAAATTCTTTTTTTCTAGAAACTCCACAGAATAATTCAAAATATCCTCCTTACTGCTGGAAAAAGCAAAATGTCTGGTCTGAAGATTTTCCTTTTGCTCCCATAATCCCAGCATAAATTCCTTTTCTTCTCCCACCCATAAAAAAGCAATAGGCCTGGTTTTATCCCTATGAGCTAGCTTTAGCCCTAATACTTCCGTATAAAACAGTATCGCATTTTCCAGATTGCTTACCTGAACATGGGTTTCATATATTCCTTTAATCATAGTTCAATTTTAATAAAAGCAAAGCTAGAAAACCTTTGCCGGAAAAAGTGGTATAGACGATTCCTTTCTTGAAAATGAATAATAGAAGGAGTTTATAATTAAGAATTAGATTCTTGTTGAATATCAATATTTTTTTAATGTTAATTCAATAGAGGTAGGCTTTAGAGCCAAAACTTAAAATCTGCTACAGTTATTCAATTATTATATCGAATTTAAATCTCCTTTCAATCACCTTTCAAAAATAAAAATTAAAAAAATCAAAGAAAAAATTACTACGCAAAAAGGTTGCGTAATATCGTTTTTACTTTGCATCAGAAATCAGAGAGGAAGTATTAATCCTTTCCATGTTTAACAATAAAAACAGTAACCATGAAATTTAATTTTTTAAGAAAAGAAAATAAAGTAGTACAGAACTATGAAGGTGCAAAAGCATATGCCATGACACCTGCAGAAGAGTTGTATAGTGCTGTTGTTACAACAGGACTGTCCGATGCCAATTATGAAAAAGGAAATGACAGATTGGTGAGAATCCAGTCTCTGATCAAAAAAAATGATCCTGAATTTGTGGCAAAACTGGCCGTATATGCTAGAAAAAATATGTACTTAAGATCCATTCCATTGGTTTTAACAACCGAATTGGCAAAGCGGACTTCCGGTACAGACCTTGTAAGCAAAACAGTAGACGGAGTCGTGCAGAGAGCAGATGAAATCACAGAATTGCTGGCATATTACCAGCTTGCCAACAAAAGATCAGATATCAAAAAACTGAACAAGCTTTCAAAGCAGATTCAGAAAGGTCTGGTGAAATCATTCAATAAATTTGATGAATACCAGTTTGCAAAATATAACAGAAAAGCGGAAGTAACCCTGAAAGACGCATTATTCCTGGTACACCCGAAAGCTAAAGATGAAAATCAGCAAACAGTTTTCAACAAAATTGCCAACAATACACTGGAAACACCTTATACCTGGGAAGTGGAGCTTTCCGTTCTGGGCCAAGCGAAATTTGCAGATGATGCAGAAAGAAAACTGGCTTTCAGAAACAAGTGGGAAGAATTGATCTTCAGCAACAAACTGGGTTATATGGCAACCATGAGAAACCTGAGGAATATCCTGGAAGCTGGAGTGTCTTCTGATGCCATGAAAAAAGTATGCGCCTATCTTTCCGATGAAAGAGCAGTATCCAATTCAAAACAGCTCCCATTCCGGTTTCTGGCGGCTTACAGAGAATTAAAAAATATCGATTCTCCTTATCTGTCCTCAGTATTGGAAGCATTGGAAAATGCTGTTGTAGTGAGTGCCAGAAATATCAAAGGTTTTGGTTTTGACACTTCAGTAGTGATCGCTGCGGATGTCTCGGGTTCTATGCAGAAAGCAGTTTCTGCCAAAAGTAAAATTTTACTCTATGATATCGGTTTGCTGATGTCTATGATCCTGCAGTCACAGTGTAAAAACGTGGTGACAGGTATCTTCGGCGACCGTTGGCTAAGAGTTCCTATGCCGAAAAATGGTATTTTGAGAAACGTAGATGCATTCTACAAGCGTGAAGGCGAAGTAGGATATTCTACCAATGGCTATCTGGTGATCGAAGACCTTATCAAAAGAAGAGAGCAGGTGGATAAAGTAATGCTTTTCACGGATACTCAGCTATGGGATAGCAGAGGAAACAGAAACTCCTTTGAAGACGTGTGGAAAAAGTACAAAGCCATCGTTCCTCATGCAAAGCTGTATATTTTTGACCTTGCTGGTTATGGTACACAGCCGCTTGATATCAGGAAGGATGATGTACACCTTATTGCAGGTTGGTCTGACAAAATTTTCGATGTACTGAATGCTTTGGAAGACAAAAAATCGGCAGTGAAAATGATTCAGAAAGTAGTGCTGTAACAGGCACTGCTTTTAAAATATAGAATAAAAACAATCAATATATTCAGGAGCTTAATCCCGCTTTTCACTCTATCTTTTTCGCCAAAGCCTTCTTCAAGCCCTTCAGAAAAAGGATGCCGTTGCAATCGGGGCTAGGAATAAAAAAATTCTAAATTAAGAATGGTGAATTCTTCTTGATCATGAAGTAATAGTTCTTTGTAAAATAGATCAGAATGTATATGAAAAATAATAATAAAAAGTTGAAATTTCCAGCGATGAGGACTATAAAAATATGACATAGGAAATGGAGGCGTTAAGAAAATAAGCTATACGAACGGTAAGAAAATTCTATTGTTTGAAGTGCGACACAGAAAGTGAAACGAAGAACTAATATAACATTTGCGCAAGTTTTAGAATTTTTAGAGAGTGCAGGTTGTTTTTAGCCGGAATTTCCAGGTCTTGAACTTTTGGTTCTTTTGGTTCTTTTGCTTCAAGGCAAAACGAACAAATAGGTAAATAAAAAATAAAACTGCTAAACAACAATGGGAAATTTATTGTACAGAATTGAACAGGATCTTAAAGAAGGCAGAAAGAAAAAGGCATGCGACAGATTGAGAAATATGATCAATCAGTTTCCTGATGATCTTTCCCTCAGAAAAAAGTTAGGATATATTTACTTTGAAGCAGGATTTCTTGATGAAGCAGGTAAATTCTGGATTCTGTCTGCACCGGAGAATAATGAAATGGAAAATGCAGTAGAGATTTACATAAAGTCTTTAAGCAATTCAGGAAATGCCATTTTAAAAGACATTGTTTTCAGAGGAGATAAAAATCTGCTTGATGAATATGCGTTGAAAGTAATCACTGAACTTGAACAGAATAGTCTTACAATCACAAAACAGATTCCTGTTTTCAAAACCAAAACAAGAGAGAAAGGAAACTATTCAGAAAATAAAACAGATTTTTTAAGTAAAATCGGAATCTTTTTATTGATCGGATTCATTATTTTACTTCCGATTTTAGGTGTTTTAAAACTTTTTGAAATGATTTCATCATTATTTTCTTATTAAAAATAAAACTGCGTAAAAAGATTGCGTACTTACAATATAATTTTGCAGTGTTAATATTACTGGTGCCGTTAGAAAGACTTACTTCGATTCCAAACTGACAAAGTCTTTCACCAGATTGCCCGGTAGCTAACCAATGCCGTTCATAAGAGTTTCATCGTCAACTTTCAATTGAACATTAACTACTCTTATGATTCATTGCTTGGTTTTTAATAAAAAATAACTGCGTAAAAAGAATGCGCAGTAAGAATATAATTTGTAGAAAGAAAACTAGTAACCATGAATAATTATAAACCAGATCTAAAAGAAGCACTGTATTGAGGTTAATACTCAATACTTATGAAAAAAGCTAAAGCGTTAAGAAAGAAATTCGGATTCAATGAATATGAATTGATTAACTTCCCAAAGAAAATTTCCGGTGTACAGATTTCCAGAATCTTATATGGAAATGAAATGGGTTGTTCGCGATGTTTTCCACACGGTTTTGAAGTGGTGAATGCAACGTATAAAAAGTTCCAGCGATGCTGGAAGAAATACAGAAAAACCCAATGGAAAAATTAA
The DNA here is from genome assembly GCF_057809135.1 of Chryseobacterium sp. FG46. NCBI lineage: Bacteria > Pseudomonadati > Bacteroidota > Flavobacteriia > Flavobacteriales > Weeksellaceae > Chryseobacterium > Chryseobacterium sp. FG46. The sequence goes on from NZ_JBMDJJ010000012.1 coordinate 66,603, forward strand.
AATCAGGTGTCGTTTTGGAATCATACTTCGAGTCCCCCGTCAGATGCAGGTTCAATTCCTGCCATTCCTGTTGTAAACGGAATGTAGCTCAAATGGCAGAGTAGATGGTATAGAAAAGATTCAGCCGCTTTTACCCTGATGCTATAAAAGAGTGCCGTAGAGAAGGCTTACTTCGGTATAATATTGGTTCGACTCCATAACAGATCATGAAAATGATCTTGTAAAAGTCTTTTCGAATCTAGCCTCTTTTATTTAAATCACATCACTGAAAAAAAGTAATAAAAGTCGAAATTTCCAGCGATGAGAACTATGGAAATATGACATAGGAAATGGAGGCGTTAAGAAAATAAACTATACGAACGGTAAGAAAATTCTATTGTTTGAAGCGCGACACAGAAAGTGAAGCGAAGAACTAAAATAACATTCGCGCAAGTTTTAGAATTTTTAGAGAGTGTAGGTTATTTTTAGCCGGAGTTTCCAGGTCTTGAATTTTTGGTTCTTTTGCTTCAAGGCAAAACGAACAAATAGGTAAATAAAAATTTACACTACGTAAATAGATTGCGCAGTATCAATATAATTTTGTAAAAAGAAAACTAATAACTAAAAATAAAAATCAAGTGTCGTCTTAGAATCATACTTCGAGATTGAGTAAACATTGGGTCGCAGGTTCGAATCCTGCCTTCTCCCCCGAAAAGGAGAGGTAGCTCAGCAGGTAGAGCAAATGCATGGAAGATTCTGAAAAATATTACCTTGATTTGTAAAAGAGTGCCGTAGAAAAATGTTACTTCGCTCATCACGACGGGGTCACGGGTTCGAGTCCCGTCTCTTCCACAATAAAAAACACAGTCTATATAGGAAGAGTAGCTCAGCTGGTTAGAGCACGACTGCATTATTCGTTTTTTGCCTTGTTTTTACAATATACAAGAAGTCGGAAGTGGGACGTTGAAAGATCTTTGTATATAATTTTCTATAAAGTCAGATAGATCATCAGGCTTTAATCCCTTTCTTCTGCCCACTTCCAGCTTCTTTATATTCCATTTTGAAGTGTCGTCAGGAAAAATTCATCGTAACACAATTATGGGAGGAATAGCGAAGCCGGTCACTCCGGCAAGGTTATCCGGTTCGACTCCGGCCAATGGTTAGCCCGGTTTTTTCCTTACTATTACCTTTAAAAAAATGCAGGTAGATTATTGACCGGCAATTTTCATTGTATCATCAAGCTCTTTTTCAAACATTGCTTTCCATTTGGAAAGCGTTGTTCTGCTTATTTTATATTTTCTTGACATATAACTCGTGGAATGACCATGCTTTTTTTGATACTGAAGCAGTTTCAGCATAGTCTGCCTGTCATAGGTTTTGAGTTTTTGATTTTCTCTGGATTGCTTGAACAGCTTTTCATTGAACTTAAGTACATCATCACTGGTGTGAAGCTTTTCAAGAAGTTCTTTGATTTTCGGATCTTTCAGCCTTTCAGGATATTCCATCTTTAGCATATCCTGATAAATTCTTTTGTAATTTGGGCGCATGTCTTATCTGTTTATCAGTTTGCATTATTGCTCTTCTGAAGCCATCTGTGAAGCGTACTTTTCGGAATAGAATATTCTTTAATCACTTCACTTTGGGTCATCTCACCGGAAAGAATTCTTTTCATGATAAAGTCTTTGATTTCCTGAGTGTAAATATTTTTCCTGAAATAAGGTGTTTTTTCGGACTTCTGCTGGTTTTTGTTAATGGCGGAAGGAGGGGCGTATAAAATCAAATGTGAGCTGTAAAGTCTGAAAAAATCATATTCCAGTAATTTGCTCCATCTTAAAAGAAGATCCGTATCCATTGATTTACTGTCATACATCATTTCAACAGTCTCTTCATCTTTACTTAAAAATTTGCATATCCTCTCTACTGTAATTTCATTTTCATCAACTCTTTCCTTTATAAATTTCCCAATATGGATTTCTTTATATAACATTTTTACTGAATATTGTTCTTTTGTTTAAACTTATATATAAAAAAACGAGAATAGGTGTTGTATATATTATGCTTTGCAGGGAATAATTCGCAAAAATTTGAAATTGATGAACAATAAAAACAATGATTTAAGAATACTAAAATAGGTTTTTATAAGACTACTATTTATCTTATAAAAGTGGATATGTATTTTGCTAAATATCTTAATAACAGGCGGGTAGGAATCACCTTAATGTACTTGCAATATATTCTTTATTTTCAATGGTTTTCTCTTCTTCTCTTTCAAACTTCTTTTCCTGCCATTTGTGTCAAATAATATATAACCTATTAAGGTTTTATGCAATTCTATGAGTTCAAGCTGCAGATAAACTGATAAACAGCTTTTTACACATTGAATTTTAAATTAGTACCGAATAATTGCTTATTCTTTTTCAAATGTAGACAAAAATAAGAAGTAAAAAGAATCATAAATATAAAAATTATACATTATATGTTGATTTTAATTAAAATTAACATATTATAAGAGCTGATGTGGGAATTATTTAAATGGTGGATTTGTTTCTCAAAAAATGATAAAAAAGAAAAAATTGTATACCATCGGTACAGTCCATACCTTTGCCTATCAATGAAAAATACTATAAGCTTATTCGATTTTTCGAAAAAAATCAATTATAAAAATGAATTGCTGGCTGGCTTTACTGTAGCGATGACGATGATTCCTGAATCTCTTTCATTTGCTATCCTGACCGGTCTGTCTCCTCTTACAGGGCTTTATGCAGCTTTTATGATGGGATTGGTAACAGCTGTTTTAGGAGGACGTCCGGGGATGGTCTCCGGTGGAGCAGGGGCAACTATCGTTGTGCTGATTGCTTTAATACAATCTCATGGGATAGAATATCTTTTTGCCACCGTAGCACTTGCCGGAATCCTTCAGATGATGGTAGGAGTCTTTAAACTGGGCAAATTTGTAAGGCTGATTCCACAACCCGTTATGTACGGATTCCTGAACGGTTTGGCCATTATTATTTTCATGGCACAGGTAGAGCAGTTCAAAATCACGGATAGTAATGATGGGGTAAGCTGGCTGCAGGGAATGCCTTTGTATATCATGGCAGGCTTAACGGCTCTTACAATCGTAATTGTTTATTTTTTTCCGAAAATCACAAAAGTTGTCCCAGCCTCTCTTGTGGCAATTATAGTTGTCTTTGCAATTGTTCTCGGATTTAATATTCCGACAAAAACGGTAGCGGATATCGCTCATATCAGTGGAAATCTTCCCAATTTTCATATCCCGCAGATTCCTTTTTCGCTGGAAACTTTACAGATTATTTTCCCTTATGCTTTAATTATGGCCGGAGTAGGTCTTATTGAATCCCTTCTGACATTATCGATGGTAGATGAGATTACCAATACAAAAGGAAATGCAAATAAAGAATCCGTAGCTCAGGGGCTGGCTAATATTACCAATGGTTTCTTTGGTGGAATGGGTGGATGTGCAATGGTAGCGCAAACGCTGGTGAATCTTAACGCCGGTTCCAGAGCCAGATTATCCGGGATTATAGCATCATTATTAATTTTAATCATTATTCTGTGTGGAGCACCAGTCATAGAGAAAATTCCTATGGCAGCTTTGGTAGGAGTGATGATGATGGTGGCTATCAGTACTTTTCAGTGGGTATCGATCAGGATTGTGAATAAAATGCCGAAGTCTGATATCTTCGTCGGAGTTACTGTGGCATTGGTTACGGTGATTTTACATAACCTGGCTTTAGCAGTCTTGATTGGAGTGATCATTTCAGCATTGGTTTTTGCCTGGGATAATGCTAAAAGAATCAGAGCCAGAAAATATGAGGATGAAAATGGAGTGAAGTATTACGAAATATACGGACCTTTATTTTTCGGTTCAGTGACAGCGTTTACAGATAAATTTGATCCTATGAATGATCCTGATCAGGTGGTGGTTGATTTTAAAGAAAGCCGTATTGTAGATATGAGTGCCATTGATGCTCTGGACAAATTATCCAAACGGTATAGGCAATATCATAAAACCTTACACCTGCGTCATCTCAGCGAAGACTGCCGGAAAATACTTAAAAATGCAGAAGCCGTAGTCGAAATTAATATCCTTGAAGATCCTACCTATAAGGTAATGCTGGAAAAATAGGGAAGAAGGAAATGGGTGAATTTTGCTTCGCAAGTGAATGGTGAATTTTTGTAGTTTAGAAAAAATTGACAAGCGCAGCGAATTGACGATTGACTTTTAACTATAAAAACTCCTCATAACCAGACAAGGACTGTAAGAAAAAATCTACAGTCCTTGCTTGGTTAGGTGATCAATGTGTTGGCAATAAAATCAGGCACTAAAGCATAGTGTGATAATTTCATGCTGATAGAAGCGCGTCCGCTAGTCAGTGTTCTCAGGTCAGAGATGTACCCGAAAGTGGAAGCTAAAGGAACTTCTGCTGCAAAAATTTTTCTTCCTGATCTTTCATCAATAGAAGTGATCATTCCTCTTCTTCTGTTAATATCCGCAGTGACAGCACCTGTGTATTCCTCTATACTTTGGATCTCTACCTGCATGACAGGTTCCATCAGTTTAGGACCACATCCTTTTGCTGCCGTTTTGAATCCTTCTCTTGCAACAATTTCGAAATCAAATGCTGCAGAATCCTGAGCATGGAAAGAGCCGTCAAGAAGAGTGACTTTCATGTTTTCCAGAGGATATCCGTTCAAAGGTCCGTGTTCCATAGCTTCTCTGAAACCTTTTTCAACGGAAGGAATGAATTCAGTCGGAATAACTCCTCCTTTGATCAGGTTAACAAACTCCAATCCGTGTTCATGGTCATTTCCTGGTCCGATTTCAAAAGTAATATCAGCAAACTGACCGCTTCCTCCGTTTTGTTTGGAAAGCTTTTCTCTGTGAACTTTAGTTTCCGTTAAGATCTCACGATAAGAAACTTTAGGTTTTCCCTGATTGATTTCAATACCATGATTCAGACGGATTTTTTCCAAAGTGACTTCAAGATGAAGTTCACCCAATCCACTCAATAAAGTTTCCCCGGTCTGCGGATCTCTTTCAACCACTAAAGAAGGATCTTCTTCCTGAATTTTTGCCAGCACCAAACCGAAAGATTTCTCATCACCATTGGTTTTTGGCTCGATAGCAACTCTGATCACAGGAGTCGGAATTGTGATGGCTTCCAGTAATACCGGCTTGTGTACAGAAGATAAAGAATCTCCGGTTTTGGCATCTTTTATTCCTGTTAAGGCAACAATATCTCCAGCTTTAGCTTCTTCAAGAGATAACGTTTTGTCCGACTGCATTTGTAAAATCCTGGAAATCCTGAAACTTTCACCCGTTCTTACATTCAGTATCGTATCTCCGGATTGTATCCTTCCGGAATACATACGAAGCATAGCCAGTCTTCCCATATGTTTGTCAATCAATACTTTGAAAACAAGTCCTGAAAAAGCAGCAGATTCATTTCTTTCCAATGTTACTGTTTCTTCTGTTTGAGGATCTCTTCCCTGAAGGTCAGCGAGTTGATCCGGAGCAGGCAGATAAGTGACCACAGCATCAAGAAGAGGCTGGATTCCCTTATTCTTAAAAGCAGAGCCACATAAAACAGGTACGGCAGATCCTGATTTGCAGACACTTTGTATAGCTTCCGAGAGCATTTCAAGAGTGACTTTTTGTTCTGTATCCATAAAAATCTCAAAGAACATCTCATCATATTCTGCAAGAGTTTCCATTAGCTTCATTCTGTATTCATCAGCTTCAGCAATATAATGGTCGGGAATTTCCTTTTCCACAATGGTTTCTCCGTTTTCATCATTCCAGTATAACGCTTTCATTTTAACAAGATCGATTACTCCTTCAAAATGGTTTTCAGCGCCAATCGGAATCTGAAGGGCAAGAGGAACAGCATTCAGTTTGGTTTTTATCTCATGAAGAACCGCAAAGAAGTCTGCCCCAATTCTGTCCATTTTATTGATGAAACAGATTTTGGATGTTCCGTGTTTTTCAGCCTGGAACCAGACATTTTCAGTCTGTGGCTGAACTCCTGAAGAAGCACAGAAAACAGCGACTACACTATCTAAAACTCTTAATGAACGTTCCACTTCCACAGCAAAATCAATGTGGCCTGGTGTATCAATAATGTTGATGTTATACACTTTATCGTCTTTTTTCCATTGGGTAGAAACTGCAGCGGATGAAATGGTAATGCCTCTGTTTCTTTCCTGTATGTCTTTATCCATGGTGGTATTTCCGTCATCTACATTACCAATTTTATGAATAAGCCCGGTGTAATACAGAAGCCTTTCTGATAACGTTGTTTTTCCTGCGTCTACGTGTGCTATGATCCCTATATTTCGTGTGTTATATTTCATTTTGTTTGATTTAAATTGTTGATTTTTAGATCTGTATTTAGAAAAGGTTCTGAAAAAAATGAACGCAAAATACACTCCGGTCTTATAAAGCCGGTAAAAAAAATGTATTCTGTATCAAAGTGAAATTTTCAGAGATCTTAACAAATAACAGAAGTTTTTTGAATTGTTAAAGTCTGAAATCAGGGCAGCAAAAAAGACCTATCCGAATAGACAGGTCTTTAATATATTTTTGGGTATAAAAGATCTATAGAACTATTCAGATAAATATTCAGTGCTGCCAAAGAACACAGCTCTGACAGGATTGCTTAAGGTTATAATATTTATCATTTTTGTTGACATTGTTGATTTTTAATCGGTTGCGAAATTATAATTTTTTTTTGATTTTCAAAGAATTTTTTCAACTATTTTTTTGTGTGCGGATAGTAAACACTTCGTAAATCACCTTCCGTGTGACTGTCAAATTTCAGGAATTTCATAAAAATATCTTAAAACAGATAACGGACGTAATGCTTTTATGATAAATATTTTATCTTTGGGAAGAATAGTATTATAGACACTTTTTGCTGATAAAAAAATTGCATCTTTTTCAAAAAGCTAAATAAAAACTTTTAACTTAAAACCTATTGAAAACAGATATCGACATCCATAACCACCGTCATTTTTCCTTTGACCTGTGGCTCACTTTAATCAAATCTCATCCTGAATTTAAAACAAAAAGAGTTGAGCTGTTCTCCTCATTTTTTAATGTAGATAAACCGATAGAACAGGTTACGAAAACCGTAAAATATTACGATGATCTTTGCAATACTATTAATGAAGTGACGGGAGGAAATATAGACACTTTTGAGATCTATTTGATGATTCTCGGTTCGCTGGATGTAGATGTGAAACAGTTGAATAAAGAAAATCTCAATATGTTTTACAACAAAAGTGAAGAACTGTTCCTGGAATACAGGCCGATGGTGATTTTTGAGAATATTCACAATTTTTTTGAAGATATCAAAAATCAGGGTAAGACCATTAATATTCTGAGTAATACAGGCTTTATCAAAGGAAAAACAATGAGGAAATTTCTGATTCATGAAAACCTGGATCAGTATATAGACTTCCATATCTATTCTGATGAAATCAACTGTTCCAAACCAAATCCGCTTATTTTTCAGGAAGTGAAGAATAAGATCAAAGATCAGGATTTGCCGCTGCACCAGATCCTGCACATCGGAGATAATCCCGTAGCAGATTATCAGGGAGCAAAGAACTTTGGTTTCAGTGCGCATTTACTTAAACACTAACAATAAACATGAATACAAGATACAGCTTACACCACATTCATTCGGCGGATGAGTTTACTTTCTCCCCTGCGGAATACAGTTATTTTAAATATGGCGATAAGTCGTATGCTGAAAAATTTGCAAGAGAATTATTCGACGGATTTATTTCGGAAAATGAAGAACTCTTAAATACGGATAAAGAAATTGTTGTACTTCCAAGTCCGTACATGGCGATTCCTACAGCATCCAATTTTTTATGTTTTTACTTTAAAAAACATCTTGATTTTTATTTGTTTCAAAAAGGAAAAAAGTCAAGCATTTTATCTAAAATCAATCGTAATCATACTTACATCACAGATTACGGGAATCTTAATTTTGAAGACCGAAAAAATCTGATCGCCAATGATACTTATTATATCGATAAGGATTTTTTGAGAGGAAAACTTTGTATTTTTATAGACGATATCAAAATCACGGGAAGTCATGAATATACAGTCAATAGAATCCTGGACGAATATAGCGTGGAGGCTGACTTTATGTTTCTGTATTATGCAGAGCTGATGAATTTTGACCTTGACCCGAAAATTGAAAACTTTTTCAATTACTATGCTGTAAAAAATGTAAATCATGTTGCAGAAGTGATGAATAAAGAAAGCTTTCAGTTCAATACAAGGATTGTAAAATATATTTTAGGGTTGGATTCAGGTAATTTTGATTATCTTACGTCTAAAGTAAAAAAGAAACAGATGGACCTGCTTTTGGAGCTGGCGATCAGTAACAACTATCATTTAATAAAAGAATACGAAAACAATATCAATACTTTAACACAAACGGAATTATATTATGGCTATTAACTTACAAAAAGGACAAAGAGAAAACATTAACGCACCTAAATTTACTGTAGGTTTAGGATGGGATATCAATAATACTTCTACAGGAACAGCTTTCGACCTTGATGCTTCTTTATTTTTGCTTGGGGACGATAAAAAATTAGTTTCAGATAATCACTTTATTTTCTATAACAACCTTGAATCTCCGGACAAATCTGTAATTCATACAGGAGATAACCTTACAGGAGAAGGATCAGGTGATGATGAGCAGATCAAAATTGATCTTACAAAGATTGATGATGCTATCAAAGAAATTACAGTAGTAGTAACCATTCACGAAGCTGATTCGAGAAAACAAAACTTTGGACAGGTAAGAAATTCTTTCATCAGAATTTTCAATACAGATACGAATGAAGAGATCTTAAAATATGAATTAGACGAAGATTTCTCCATCGAAACCGCTGTAGAATTCGGAAGAATCTACAACAGAAACGGAGAATGGAAATTTGAGGCTGTAGGGGCAGGACAGAGAGACGGCCTTGAGAAATTTGTATCAATTTATCAGAAGTAATTATGGACAATCAGGAAAATCAACCCATAGATCCGCTAGGATCAATAGAACCTCTTAAAACCTTTGAACCGACTCCAATGGTTCCTCCAACTCCGGCTCAGCCTGTTCAGAATGCAGCGCCGGCAGTTCTTGTGGATAGAGAAGGAAATGTAAACCTTACTCAGCTGCAGTCAGAAGAACGTCAGAAATATGAAGTTCTTGCGAACTCTATTGACGAAGCCAACCCAGGTTCTATCGTGAATTTCGGGGCGGAACTTCAGAAAACATTAACCAATCAGAGTGACAGCTTCTTAGGAAATGTAAGAAGATCCAACTCCGGAGAAGTAGGAGGACTTATCAATGATCTTTTGGTAGAGCTTAATTATGTAGATGTAGAGGAGCTTCACGGAAATAAAGTAAAAAGCTTCCTGAGTAAATTACCATTCATGAAGAAGGTGATGACTCAGGTGGAAAATCTTTTTGCAAAATATGATAAGATCATCAATAATATCGAGCAGATCTCTTATAAAGTAAATGCAGGAATCATCACCTCTACAAAAGATAACGCTGTACTTCAGACTATTTTTGAGAGCAATGTGAATTCTATCAAACAGATTGAAGATCTTGTGATTGCAGGAAATATCAGAATGGAAAGAGCTGCCGTAGAGCTTGCTCAAATGGAAGCTGCTCCTCAGAATTTTCAGGATTATCAGATTGCGGATAAGAGAGATTTCATTGCAAGATTAGACAGAAGAATGGCTGATCTTAAAGTGGTGCGTGTAATTATGATGCAGTCGCTTCCGCAGATCAGACTGGTACAGAATAATAACGTTTCTATTGCTGAAAAAGCACAGACGATTCTTACCACCACACTTCCTGTATGGAAAAATCAGCTTTCATTGGCTGTAGCCATGTACAGACAGCAGCAGAATATTGAAATTCAGCAGAAAGTCTCTTCCACTACAGAAGAAATTTTAAGAAAGAATGCTGAACGTCTTGGCCAGAATTCAGTGAATGTTGCCAGAGCAAACGAACAGACTATTGTGTCTGTAGAAACATTGAGAGAAACAACATCAATGCTGATCAATACATTGAATGAAGTGAAACAAATCCAGAAACAGGGAGCAGATAACAGAAGAAAGCTGGATCAGGATCTTCAGACATTGGAGCATGAACTTAAAGCGAATGTCAGAGGTTAATTTATAGGATACTAAGGTGGGGGATGATGCAGCAACCATATTGTCGCAAAGCAAAAGAAGGTTAACAAAGCTTAAGCTTCTCGCTAATTTTTTTGAACATATTGACATCATATCAATTTACATCAAAACTGATATTATCCACAATCTGTTCCAGGAAAATACGGCTTTGGATTACAATAAACTGGAACTTTTCCACCTGCAGTATACGGACAGCCTCATAGAACTTCTGACTAAAATTAAAAAGCAGAAGGAAAATGACATGCTGGCGGTCATCAATGAAATTAACATCAACAGTAAATATATTTCAGGTTTTGAAGAAAGGCGCGTAGACAGTTTTGAGACCGACAGGAAAATATACAGCGGAGTATTTTCAAAGCATCTGAAAATGGTATATAAAGACCTTACGGAAGATAGCTTTACAGCCAATTGGGAAAATGTACTGTACTTTCATAAAAAATATGCTCAGGAATTTTACAGAACGGAAGCAGATGAAACGCTCCTGAAATCTGATTCTTTCCCTGCTTATCAGTATAAAGATTATTCCATTGAAAGAAAGCTTTTAGGAAGACTTAATATACAAGGATTTAAAGTCCGTTTCGTATGTGGCTATCTTGTTGGAATCCGTGATTATGAACTTTTTAAAATCTTTCAGTCTGATGATCATTTTATTTTCAGTGTAAACGAAAAGAAATTGTATCTTTTTGACAAAGAAATGGATAAACTGGATATTTCTGAAAATCAGTCTAACCAAAGTTCTATTATTGATCAGCTGAGAAACAAAAATGAACAGCTGGAACACAGCATGAACGAAAGAAAGCGTACGTTACCGGCAGAAGTAGAAGCAGTTTTAAAAGATTATATCAAAAACCTGGAAAATATGGATATTATGAGCAAAATATTTGACTTCGACGAAGAAACCAATATCTTGCGGGCAATGCTTAATCTGAATTTGAATAATAACTAAACGAAATTTGTAAAGCAAAGAAGATTCGCTTTTTTGCAGAAAAGTAAATAACAACTAAAGATAAAAAGATGGCTATCAACTTACAAAAAGGTCAGAGAATCAACCTTAAAAAAGAAAATGGAGCTGAGCTTTCCCAGGCTTGCGTAGGAATTAACTGGGGAGCAATTGAAAAGAAAGGTTTTTTTGGAACTAAAAAAGAAGCAGTAGACTTAGATGGAAGCTGTATTTTATATGATTCAAATAAAAACGTTACAGAAGTAATCTATTTCGGAAATCTTAAATCCAGAAACGGATCTGTAAGACACAGTGGAGACGATCTTACCGGTGACGTAAACGGAGATGACGGATTGGATAACGAAGTGATCACTGTAGATTTCAGCCAGCTGGAACCCAATGTAGAGCATGTGGCAATGGTTCTGAACAGCTACAGAGGTCAGGATTTCGGAACCATTCCTTTTGCTTCTATCCGTATTTATGAAGGAACTCCTACCAATGTGAGAGAAGTTTTTGCAAAATATGATATTGCGAATGATGCTTCTTTCAGCGGACACGTAGCAATGGTAATGGGTGTTTTCTACAAGAGAAACGGAGAATGGAAATTCAACGCAATCGGAGATCCTACAGCAGATAAAAAGCTGGAGCAGACGATCCAAACGGTACAAATGAATTATCTATAATCAATTGTAAATCAAAAGGTAAATAAATTAGCAATAGTTGTACTCTGTACATCTGTTGCTTTTATCATATAATAACATAACTCAAAGTGGAACATCAAAGTATTTTAGAACTGCACCCTGGTCTGGTGTGGGGATTTGCAGTAACGGTCGTTATCATGCTGCTCCTGGACTTAGGGGTATTTAACAAAAAAAGTCATGAAGTATCTTCCAAAGAAGCTACAATCTGGTCCATCGTATGGATCTCGCTTTCAATGGTTTTTTCAGGAGTGGTTTATTGGGTATTCAATACCGATGGAAGCCCTGAAAGCCACGCTTTGGCAGTAGAGAAATTTACACAGTATCAGGCTGCCTATTGGATTGAAAAAGCCTTGTCTGTGGATAACTTATTTGTATTTATTCTGGTTTTCGGCTTCTTTAAAGTTCCGAAATTTCTTCATCACAAAGTCCTTTTCTGGGGAATCATTGGAGCATTGATCTTCAGGGCTATATTCATCTTTGCAGGAGTAGGGTTAATTAACCTGACTTACCTTCCTGAAATGAATATCTTTGGTGAAGCGGTTAAAATCAACGTTGTGATGACCTTATTCGGATTATTCCTTGTCTATGCAGGAATCAAATCCTGGGGCGACGGTGATGATGATGATGACGAAGACTATAGCAATACGGCAGGAGCAAAACTGATCAAGAGTTTCTGGAAAGTTTCCGATAACTATGATGGTGATAAGTTCTTCACCATCCAGAACGGAATCAAAATGGCAACTCCTCTTTTAGTAGTAGTGGGTGTTATCGAGTTTACGGACGTTCTTTTTGCTGTAGACTCCATCCCAGCGATCTTTGCAATTTCAAATGACCCGTTCATCCTTTATACATCAAATATCTTTGCTATTTTAGGATTAAGATCATTATATTTCCTGTTGGCCAATTTTATTCACATGTTCAGCAAGCTTCCATACGGATTGGCAATTATCCTGTCTTTCATTGGAGTTAAAATGCTTATTGCTCCATGGATTCATATTCCGTCCCCGATTTCTTTGGGAATCGTAGGCGGTGTATTGGTGATCTCTGTTCTTTTATCCGTTATCTTCCCTGAAAAAGAAGAAGAGAAGAAAGAAGAACTGGAAGAATAATCATATTTAAAATAAACTGAAAGCCTCTGGAATTTATTTCCGGAGGCTTTTTTATTTGTATTTTCCAATCTTACTCCCCCAAAAATATTTTAAAAATAAAACAGACAGACTGGTCTGTATGTTGTTTTTTTTCCTACATTTGTTCCAGAAAAGAAAAGCATATGAAATCTCCAAGAGAAAGAATTGTAGAAACAACCTTTGAATTGTTTGCAAAACAAGGGTATAATTCTACAGGGATCAACCAGATTATTTCCGAAGCTGAAGTTGCCAAGGCAAGCTTTTATCAGCATTTTAAATCCAAAGAAGATCTGTGTGTAGAATTTCTGAGGGTGAGACATGAATATTGGTTTGGTGAACTCAATATTTTTTTAGCCAAAGAAAAAGAGTCAAAATCTAAAATCATCAAAGCTTTTGATTTTTTAGTTTATATGAATGAAAAGGAAAATTTCCGGGGATGCAGCTTCCTGAATATTCTATCGGAAATTCCAATGGATAATACTAAAATACTGAGCGTTATTCAGTCTCATAAATCAGATCTGAGAAACCTTTTTTTAGAATTGCTTAATAATGAGGAACTTTCTGATCATATCTATCTGCTTTTTGAAAGCAGTATTATAGAAAGCCAGCTTTTTAAATCCAATGAACTCATTGAAAAGTCAAAAAAAATAATTACCAATTTAATACAATAAGTTATGGAACAAAAACATCCGCTTCCGCCTTTCACTCTTGAAACGGCACTGGAAAAAATTCAACTGGCAGAAGATGCCTGGAACAGTCAGGATCCTGAAAAGGTTTCTAAAGCATATACCATCAACAGTGAATGGAGAAACAGGGATGCCTTCGTGAATGGAAGAGAAGAAATAGTAGTATTCCTTCAGAAGAAATGGGAAAAAGAACTGAATTATAAGCTTAAAAAAGAATATTGGGCACATACTGATAACCGTATTGCAGTTCGTTTTGAATATGAATATCAGACCAAGGATGGAAACTGGTTCAGAGCCTATGGAAATGAAAACTGGGAGTTTGATGAAAACGGTCTGATGGCGAAAAGATATGCAAGCATCAATGATCTGGCTATCCAAGAAAAAGACCGGAAATTATAAATAAAAGACTGTTATAATGACAGTCTTTTATTTATAATTTATCATTATTCTATGCTTATTTCCCATGCAGCAGCTTATTAATCTTTCTTCTGGTTTGCAAAGAAATTTTATAAGCTTCATCCCTCAGTTTCTGTATTTTTCCTACAGGCTGGAAGAATATTTTACTTTCAAAAGGATTGAATGAAAGAAGTTCATTCGTACAATTACGGGAGTCCAATAAGGAATCTTTATTGATTCTTACCTCACCAATTTTAATAAAAGGAGAGTTTTTCCATTCAACATTCAGTTTGTTGATAGGCTGATCTTTCAGATCATAACAGATCTGTATCAAAACATCTGCTGCAAAATCATTTGTCTGAAGATAGTTTTTTAACGAATCTTTGACCTTTTGCTTTCTGCCAATATTTTTATCTACAGACTTTGGGCATAATTTTATTTTGATAATCTGGTCTCCCAGACGGTAAGCGCCTACAGAATAATAATCAAACGACAGCATAAAATCATTTCTCTTTCCAATAAGCTTTAGCATGTTGCGGAACATATCCCCATTGAACAAAGAAGGAATCATTTTAACTATCTGAATAAACATAGGGAATAAACTTCTCCATTGTTTCATATAGATACGGTTAATTGCTGTAAAAAGCTTCAGAAAAGCAGAAACAGACTGAATTGGGAATAAAGGAAAATTGACCAACGGATAATTGGCAAGCAATACTCCGTTTTCATCCTTGATCTGCACAGCAAAGCCATAGGCCGGAATATCTTTTTTTGAATTTTTGATTTTCAGCTGAGCATTAGAAAAACGTATGGTCAAATCAAATTTTTCCTTATCAAAATAGGGTTGCAATGACTCAGGAATATCAGGTTCTATCCAGAAAGTACCTTTTGCTACCGCATAGGTTTTGGCATGGGCATTCCTGGTAGCATAATTGACATCACTGATAGAAGAAGACTGCTCAACAAAATCTGCTATTGTTTTTTTATTGATTTCCAGAAGCTTTTTTTCCTCCTCATTGAGTTCATCAAACTTCTTATTATATTTTAATGGATTTGGCATTTAGTTTTTAAAATTCAATTATAACGCCAAGTTTTGGAATCTGTGTTAAATAAGTATTACAATTATTTGAATTTTGTTGAAAATATCTTTGAAAATAAGAAATGTAAGATAATATGATTAATGAATATTGAATAATATGCTGTTTAACTTGTTGATTTTTAGTGTTTAGTTTTTTTAATAAGAATGTTTTAAGAACATTTCGTTTAGAAGGGAAATGCTTTGGAGTTTTAAACTTCCCTCACCAAGCTTCCATCTTGCAACCCTAAAAAGCCTTATCTTTGTAAAAAATTATAATATGGGAGTAGCAGATATGTTATTTAAACGTAAAAAAGAATTAGCAGAAAAGAACCTGAAAGACGGTAAAGAATATATGGAAGAGTATGGTAAAAGAGAAAGCGTTGTGCAGTTACCAAGCGGCTTGCAATATGAAATCATTACAGAAGGAGACGGTGCCAAACCAGGTCCTAAATCTACTGTTAAATGCCATTATCATGGAACTACCATTTCCGGAAAAGTATTCGACAGCTCTGTAAAAAGAGGTACACCTGCATCTTTCCCTTTAAACAGAGTGATTTCCGGATGGACGGAGGCGCTTCAGCTAATGTCTGTTGGAAGCAAATGGAGACTGATTATTCCTCCGCATTTAGCGTATGGAGATCAGGAGATCAGCAAAGAAATCGGACCCAACAGTACTCTTGTTTTCGAAGTTGAATTGCTGGATATTAAATAATACTACTTAAAAATAGATTAAAATTTACCTGATTTCAGGTAAATTTTTTTATTTGTACTATATTCGTATTGATAATTGTAAAGGTGAAGAAAATTATGAATCAGGTACAATTCATCAATCCTGCACAAAAAACGACTGAATGAAAAAACTTTTTTATCTTTTGATTGTTTTCGGGCTTCTTACATCCTGTGTTTCCAGGAAGAATCAGGCTATTCAGCAGAATATTCTCACACTGAAAGACAGCTACTGCAAAGCTCCGTTCAAATATAACTACAGCAATAAGCTTCCTTCTTACAATGCTGATTCTATTTTGGCAGCCAATAAAGAATTAAAAGAAGTTTTTTCCGATCAGAGTATCCTGATATTAAATGCACTGGATAATTTAGATGAAGTTCATAAAATTATTGATCTTAAAAAAGACTCATCCCTTGCTTCCCAAATTAAAGTTTTACAGTTAAAGACAAAAATAAATAGTAAAATAACGATTGCTCTTACAGAATTGGATGCGGTAGCTGCAGAGTTTGACTGTGAAGGAGAAAGAGTGGCACAGATAGGAAACTATGTGGATAACCTGAATTCGTCAAGAAATAATAAACTTATTTTATATTCAATCGTTGCAGGAGCAGCAGCTTCCATCGCAGGAGGAATTGTACAAGATCAGGGCTGGAGTAATGCTATCGATATAGGCGGAGGGGTGCTGGGAGCTGGTTTTGGTTTGGCAACCCTTAATCCTAAAGGAAAAAAAGTGGAGTTTATCCATCAGAGAAATCTTTTAAGAGATATATGGAGAGAAAAATTAGAATCTCCCAATTTTCCGCCTTTTATATGGTATATGTATACTGAGAAAAAGTTTTCCAACAAAGAAGAGCATTCCATTATTGGAAATATGAAAATGAGATGGCTGCATTATCAGTTTGATGACAGTAAGGAGACAGCGGATAAGTCTGTGATCTTCAGTGATGGCGGGTTTTACAGGGCTGATGATCTTCATAACCGCGCTGCTATGCTCAACCAGATGCAGTCGGCAACCCGTACCATTAATCAGAACATCAATTATCTGTTGCTGGATCTGGATAAATTAATCCTTTAAGAAAAATTTAACTGTAATAAATTTTGTTACATTTAAAAAATGTGTATCTTTGCCCTGTAATTACAATGAACAATACAAGATTTGCTACGGCAGTACATATTATGACACTATTGGCGAAAAGTCCTCAGGAGTGGCTTACTTCTGACTGGATGGCCGGCAGTATCAATGTAAATCCGGTGATTATCCGAAAAGAGATCAGCGTATTGAGAGAAGCTGGTCTGATTATCAGCAGACAAGGGAAAGAAGGAGGAAGCCAGCTTGCAAAGAATGCTGAAATGATCACTATTTCTGAGATCTATAAAGCAGTAAAAAATACCGAAGTATTAGGCAAAAAAAATCAGAATCCCAATCCGGCATGCAGTGTCGGAAAGGAGATCAACAATCATTTAAATACATTATTTGAAGAAACGGATCAATTGGTGGTAAACTTTTTAGGAGACAAGTCATTACAAAAATTCACAGACCAGTTTGAATAAAATTTTTTACCCTTAAATGTAACAAAATTTATTACAATTTAATTAAAAATAAAACATTATGAAAAAAGTAGCAGTAATCGGTGCAACAGGATTTGTAGGAGCACACGTAGTATCAGAATTAGCAGACAGAGGATATGCGGTGGATGCATTGGTAAGAGATGCGTCAAAAGTAAAAACACAGGAAAATGTAACCGCAAAAAGTGTTGATGTAAACAATGTAGATGAATTAGCTGAAGCATTGAAAGGAAGTGATGCGGTAATCAGCACATTCAATGCAGGATGGACGAATCCTAATCTTTACAACGATTTTTTAAATGGTTCAGAGAACATTGAAAAAGCAGTAGAACAGTCAGGAGTAAAAAGACTGATTGTAGTAGGTGGAGCAGGCAGCCTTTATACTCCGGATAATGTACAAATTGTAGATACGCCAGATTTTCCTGAAGCTTACAAACCAGGTGCAACAGCAGCAAGAGACTATTTAAACAAAATCAAAGAAAATAATACTCTGGATTGGACATTCTTCAGCCCTGCTATCGAAATGAACCAGACCAACGTAGGAGAAAGAACAGGAAAATACAGAACATCACTGGAAACTCCTGTATTTGATGACAACGGAAGAAGCCGTCTGTCTGTAGAAGATGTAGCGGTAGTTCTGGTAGATGAATTAGAGCAGAACAACCATATCCGTGAACGTTTTACAGCTGCTTACTAACATAAAAGAAAAGAGATGATACAAAAAAAATTATGGTCGTTATTAGCACTGTTGGGATTTATCAGCATATTCGCGGGAAATCTCAAAGTAAAAGTATATAATCCGGGAACCAAAGCTATATTTCCCATTACGTCTACCATTATTTATGGAGATAAAGATGCCATACTTGTGGATGCTCAGTTTCAGAAACAATATGCAGAACAGCTCGTTAAAGAAATAAAAGCAACAGGAAAAAACCTGAAAACAGTCTTCATTTCTCACAGTGATCCTGATTTTTATTTTGGATTGGATGTGATTAAAAAAGCTTTTCCTGATGCAAAAATTATTTCAACAGCACAGACCGCTTACCTTATATCAGCATCAAAAGATGATAAAATGGGAGTGTGGAAACCCCAGTTGAAAGCAGATGCGCCATCAGAAATTATAGTTCCTGAAGCAGCTGTTTCAATTCCTGATCTAGAAGGAAATAAAATTGAAATCAGACAAAATCCGGAAGATCCGGCACATAGCTTTCTTTGGATTCCTTCCATTAAAACCATTGTCGGTGGGATTTCAGTTTCGGTAGGGTCTCATCTTTGGATGGCAGATACTCAGAATGTTAAAGCAATCGATCAGTGGATAGAGCAGATTGATGCTATGAAAGGTTTGAAACGGGAAAAAGTTATTCCTTCTCATTTTGCAGAACTTTCCACATCACCACAATCTCTTGATTTTGTAAAAAGCTATCTGGAAAATTATAAACAGGCAGTTACTGAAAACAAAACTTCATCTGCTATTGTAGATTTCATGGTTAAAAAATACCCTGATCTGCCAGGAAAGGAAGAACTTGAAATGGGAGTAAAGGTTTATCTTAAAGAAATGGACTGGAATCTTAAATCACCATATCCGGCAATCGGGCATAAAGTGGAAGTGGATTTTGGAGCAGTAAAATTCATCCTGGATTTTAAAGATAACAAAACCATGACATTCACAGGAACAGCCGGAAGTTCAAAAAACAGTACAGACACTGTGGAATATACCGCTGTAGAAGTGGCAAAAAATATTTTTATGGTCTATTGGCATGAGCCACACCTTGGTTTCAATGTAACCCATATTCAGGATTATAATAAAAATATCATCTATTCGAATATTGCAGGTCCGGACGGTACATTTACCCATCCAAAAGGAACGCTTAAAATCTTAAAATAAAAAGACAGCTGCCAATGCAGCTGTCTTTTTTGTATCATAATAGTTAACAATAAAATATCACCAAAGCTCATCAAATCAGCTTGCTGATTCTAACTTTGCCTCCTTAGCCTCAAAAGAAAGCAAATTAAAAACTTTGCGTTAAAATAACTTTTCACAGATTTCACGATCTGGCAGCATGAGAATTATTCGTGATGCTTGTGCATCTATTTGTGCTCTTTTGTGTTTAAAAAAAATTATGAACTCCATTTTGAAGCCAAAAAACGGCCTCATGAGATACCGTTTTCTTTTATAGATTCATAAACAATTTCGGGTTAATCGGAGTATTGTTTTTGTGTACTTCATAATGAAGATGAGGACCTGTGGAACGCCCGGAATTTCCGGATTTGGCAATTACCTGGCCTACTTTCACTTTATCGTTCACCTTAGCAACCAGTTCAGATAAATGTCCGTATAGTGTGGCCAGTCCGTTTCCGTGAGAAACAATTACACAGTTTCCATAGCCTCCTTTTTGTCCGGAGAAAATGACTGTTCCGGCAGCGGCGGCTCTTACATCAGAACCATAGGCAACAGCAATATCCAGTCCTTTATGAAACTGCATCTGATCAGCTTCAGCAGGTGGATTGTTTTTTTCAGCAACAGCAGTTTTAGTTGAAGGAGCTCCGGAAGCAGCTTTTGTTGTCGTTGCAGGAGCAGAAGTTGCAGCTACAGGAGCCGCTTTTGGGGTAACCATCACTTTTACCTCTCTTTTATTTCCATAGCTGTCTGTAAGTTCTATAATTTTCTCAACAGGTTCAGCTTTTACTTCTGGCTTAGCTGCCGCTACTACTGTTGGTTTTGCCTCTGTTGCGGCACTTGATCTTACCGAAGCAAAAACAGTTTTGAACGGAATAGGATTTTTTCTTATCCCGAAATTAGATGAAATATATCCGTCAGTAGGCATTCCTAATGGAACCTGCATCAGTTTTTTCTGAAGATCCATCAGATATTGGCTGTATCGGTTAGCCTGCCTGGAAAGATAAATAGAATTTGAAATACTGTCCTGATTGAGCATCATTAGTTTTTCATTAGTGATGTCTTTGGCCTTCAGGAAGGAGTTGAGTTGAGCAACGGTCTGATCTACAAGAGTAAGATCACTTTTCATTTTTAAATAATCTACACTGTCTTTTTCAGTGTTTATTTTTACAAGGTTCACTTCGTAGGTTTTGTCGTCTCTTTCAGAAAAGAGCTTCGCAATGAATACACCTTGTGCAAAAACTACTAGTAAAAGTCCTCCCAGGAGAATGTTTACGTTCTTCTTGCTGCTTAGAAATTTTTTCATATTTCTTCTCTTAGTAAGTTAAAACGGTTTTGAAGATGCAAATTTAAGTAAAAATAAGTTTTGTGAGTTATTTTTATTTAAAATTCAGTTTTTTCTGTATTTAACGGCTAATTAGCTGTTTAATTGTGTGGAAGTGTTAATTTTTTCAGAAAATGGCTTTTATCATAGTTTCAAAGCCTGCGTTACGTCTTTGTTTTAATATCTTTGCATTTCACATTCCAATTATGGCTAAAAAGAAAATTATTTCAGAATCTTCGAATCCAAAAAAGAATAAAAAGGATATTTCTGTAGGAGTTGTAGGAAGCGGAAGTTTTGCAACCGCTATCGTAAAAATGCTTGTTGAAAACTGCAAAGTAGTACACTGGTGTGTAAGAAATGAATTTGTAAAAGGAGCTATTGAGCTTCGTGGACATAACCCCACTTATCTTACGGCTGCCCATTTTAATCTTAAAAGTTTAAAACTGACCACAGATATCAACGATCTGGTTGCTGCCTGTGATGTTATTGTTCTGGCAACACCGTCTATCTACCTGTCTGATACGTTGGATAAGATGACGTGTGATTATTCGGATAAGATTTTTATCTCTGCAATTAAAGGGATTATTCCTAAAGTAAATGACGTAGTAGCGCATTACCTGCGTGATGAATTTAAAATCGGTTTCAGAAACCAGGCTGTTATTGCAGGACCTTGCCATGCAGAAGAGGTGGCTATGGAAAGACTTTCCTATCTTACGATTGCGACAGTAGAAGATGAAACTGCAGAAAAACTTGAAGGAATCTTCAGTTCGGACTTTATCAAAGTTCATACAAGCAAAGACATTTTAGGAAATGAATACAGTGCCATTCTTAAAAACATATTTGCAATAGGAGCGGGAATTGCCAGTGGATTAGGATATGGAGACAACTTTACAGCCGTATTTGTTTCCAATGCGATCCGTGAAATGGAAACATTTCTTGAAGCGATTTATGAAGCACCAAGAGATGTGAATGAAAGTGCCTATCTGGGTGACCTTTTGGTAACGGCATATTCACTTTTCTCAAGAAACAGAAACCTTGGAAATCTGATTGGGAAAGGATATACCGTGAAGTCTGCCATTCAGTCTATGAACATGGTAGCAGAAGGATATTACGCTGCAGATTCCATTTATAAAACGGCGAAACAGAAAAATCTTAAACTCCCGATTATCGATACAGTATATGCTATTTTGTATGAAGGTAAAAATGCTGAAAAACAGTTTAAAAAACTGACTGCAAAATTGAATTAAAAAACAAAGGTGTATTGCTAAAACCTTGTTTGTGAAATAAAATTAATTGAACTTAGGCATTTCAATGCTTAAGTTTTTTTTGTTCATTTTGATGATCGTGGAGATGATAATGATATTACATTATCAATCCTTTCAATAATGTTTTATTGAAATTTTCCATGGTTTTTTGTTGCGTACTCAATAAGTGTTTTGAACGAAAAAATAACGTGCAAAATCGTTCCGGTTTTTAAAACTTTTCCCGAAATTTGAAGTAAAATTTTAAAATTATGTCACAATCGCTTACAAGCAGAACACCGAAACCTAAATACGACGTTGTACTGATAGGCGGCGGAATCATGAGCGCCACTTTAGCAACGCTGCTTCATGAATTTGATCCAACTCTTGAAATCGCTATCTTCGAAAGACTCGGAAGATTTGCCAAAGAAAGTACAGCTGCATGGAACAATGCGGGAACAGGACATTCCGCTTTTTGTGAGCTAAATTATACCCCTGAAAAGCCAGACGGATCTATTGATATTACCAAAGCTGAAAGTATTGCGGAGCAGTTTGAAATTTCAAAACAATTCTGGTCTTATCTGATTACCAAAGGATATATTCATGAACCCAAAGAATTCATCAATTCCTGTGCACACATGAGTCTGGTATTCGGAGAAAAGGATGCTGAATACCTTAGAAAACGCCACGATAAAATGGCTGAATCTGTCCTTTTTTCAGGAATGGAATTTTCTACAGATCACGAGAAACTGAAAGAATGGATTCCTTTGGTGATGAGCAAAAGAAATCAGTCTGAAGTAATGGCTGCAACAAAGATGGATATGGGAACCGATGTAAACTTCGGAACTCTGACGAGAAAGATGGGAAGACACCTTCTGGAAGATTCCAATGTTGAGGTTTTCTTATACCATGAAGTGAAAGATATCAGCCCGAGGGAAAGCGGTAAATGGGCAATGAAAGTGAAAGACAGAATCCATAGCCACAAACAGGAAGTGGTAGCAGATTTTGTATTCATCGGGGCAGGAGGCTATGCGCTTCCGCTACTGGACAGTTCAGATATTAAAGAAAGTGAAGGCTACGGAGGCTTCCCGGTTTCCGGCCAGTGGCTGGTAAGCCATAATCAGGAATTGGTAGAAAAACACCATGCTAAAGTATATACTCAGGCTACGGTAGATGCTCCGCCAATGTCTGTTCCACACCTGGATCTTAGAATCATTGATGGGAAAAAAGCACTTCTTTTCGGACCTTTTGCAGGATTTTCAACCAAATTTTTAAGAGAAGGAAGTTATCTTGATCTTCCTGAAAGTGTAAATACCAAAAACCTGAAATCCCTTTTCGGCGCATGGTGGCATAATATTCCATTAACGAAATATCTGATCCAGCAGGTTGCGATGACGAAGTCTCAGAGAATGCAACATTTGAGAGAATTTATCAAAGATGCTAAAGAAGAAGACTGGGAACTGAAAGTAGCAGGACAAAGAGTTCAGATCATCAAAAAAGATGAAAAAGAAGGCGGTAAACTGGAATTTGGAACTGAGGTGGTAGTGAACAAGAGCGGAACAATCGCTTCCCTGCTGGGCGCTTCACCGGGTGCTTCCACAGCAGTATATGCCATGTTGAATGTACTGGAAAAATGTTTCCCTGAAAAGTTACATGGAGAATGGAAAGCAAAACTGCTTGAAATGATTCCTTCTTACGGACAAAAACTAGCTGAAAACCCTGAGCTGACTAATGAAGTAAGAAATTACACCAAAGAAAAATTAGAATTAGAATATTAACATCCATAATGAGCAATGAGTAATAGTCTTTATTACTCATTGCTCATTATTTATTACATATAAAAAAGTTGGAAGAAGTAATTGTAAAACCAGTTATTGCAAAAGAAATCCTGGAATCTCTTCAGGCGAAAACAGAAGAGGAGAGACAGGTTATTGTACACTGTTGTTTTCCGGCATCACCGTTTCTGGGAAACCTGATCAGGATCTGGCATTCGACCTATCTTTTTGACAACCAGTCTGAGCATAGAAGCAAAATGATTCATGCGGAAAACATTTCAATTTCCCCGTATTGGACGCCGGTTCCTTTTATGAAAGACTTTTGGTTTACCCTGATATTTTCCGGGCTTCCGAAAGACTGTAAAAGTTTTGATCTGAAAGAAGTCATTCCTGAAGAAGGTGGCTTTTTTGTAGAATCAATTAAAAGAAATTCTTCTGACGTGTATCGTGTGAAAATTTCAGAGTCTTATTAATATGAAAGTGAGGGAATAAAAGCTGGAACGGATTATTCACTGGGCTGAAAACAATCCTGATATTCGTGCTGTTGTTCTTACCAGTTCATTGGTAAACCCTTACGCTCCCGTAGATGATTTTAGTGACCTTGACGTAGAACTTGTTTTTGAAAACAGAACATCTTATGAATCCGGAAATGAATGGATCAGACTCTTTGGTGAACCCATTTCCATGATTGAAGAAGATGATTATAGAGAACTCCAATTAAGGAGTTCTTTTCATTTTTACGGTTTTCCGTAAACTGATTACTTATAGAATATTTATTTTTATTCAGTAATTATCCTTAAACGAAACGGTGGAATAATTTATAAAGTTTTTATTAATTTTGTTCTCACAAAAAAAGTAAATGATGAAAAAAATATTGAGTATTATTATTGAAATAAAAAAATAGTCATTGACCAATTCGGAATAAGTTCTAATAATATAAAGATAGCTTCAAGAATACCAAAATTGATACTAGTGATTAATATTTAATCCTGGATATATTTATTATCCAACCTGAAATCATAAAACTAAAGAAAGAGAAAAGTTGTTAGTTCGTTATATACCTTTTGATATATTTAAGAAATTTGTATTATTTCCTTCTCATTATCCTAAATAATTTATATATTTACTTTGATTTTAAAACATTTAAGAATGAAAAATATTTTATTACCTATGATTGCTGTTTTTTTTAGTAACACAGTTTTTGCGCAGGTTGGAATTGGTACAACTACTCCAAATTCTACTTTAACTGTAGAAGGTTCTTTAGAAACGGGTTTTAAAGAAGTAACGGCTTCTTATGCACTAACAAGCCAAGATTATAATGTCTCTTATGTAGGTTCAGCAGCAGCTACAATTACCCTACCTGCAGTTCAGAGTGGATCCTTGTCATTTTCCGGAAGAACCTATAAGATAAAGAATCTATCTCCTGTAGCTATTACCTTGGCAGGTAATGGAACAGATAAGATTAGAAATATAGATACTATAGGAAGTTCGACATTTATCATTCCTGCGGGACATTTTATTGAAATTGTAAACAATACAAAAGTTTCTGGGGGTGGTACTTGGGATTTATCCTATATTGGATACCCTGCACCAGCTACTCTAACCTATACACTTGGAGATATTTATGATTACACTGCAACTGCACCTCAGTTAGTAAATGCTAATGGAAAAACCCCCTTGACTGGATTTTCACAAAGCATAATAATTCCGGCTAATAAAACAGCTAAAATTATTATATCATATAGTATTCCTGCTGGAGCCAATGTTGGAACTTCTCCAGCCGGATATTATGGTATCACTATGCTTAAAAATGGTTCAGAAGTTCAAGCAGGATCAAGAAAAAGTACACAAATTCCTAATCCACCAAATGCAGGTGCATCAATAACTGGGATTAATGGCTCATTTTCTGATAATATACCTCCTAGCGGAACAGAACAAACAATTACTTATTCTTTAAGTGCTTATTTGGAAGGCTCTAATTTTCCAATAAGTTTTGGGATGGCTTCCGCTACAGGTAATAATTTCAATTGGGGATATGGATATTGGTCTCTTACTGTCTTTTATAAATAAAATTTCTATTTAACAAAGAAACAGTAAGTTTTAAGTAAAAGCTAAGTGTTTAAACACTCTATTTTAATTGTATCTAAATAGTCATTCCTTAAAAAGTTAGTTTTTCACTTTGAAAATTATATTTGCATAAAAAGATTCGGAGAACAACTTCGAGCCAAAGAAGAATTTGTTGTTTAAGTTGGTTCAATCTCATCTTCAAATTGTAACCAATCCCGGCTAATAAGGCATTATTAATATCTCCTGCCACTCCTTTAAGGAAGTTTAATCCTAAGGAGTGGTTTCTTTTTAAATGTGAGATACAAGGCTCTATTGCTGCTCTTGCCCGAAATCTTAATCTTGCAACTTGCTGTCCATATCTTGTCTTTTCTTTTTTTGTGGGATACAAAATTTCGGTTCCTTTTACCTCTTTGATTCCTCTAAAACCTCGGTCTGTAGTAGCTTTCCCAGGTCTTGTTCCTCCGGCTGATTTTCGTACCCGTTCACTTTGCGCCAATGATTCTTCAAGGGTTTTACTATCGTGAGGGTTGGCTGAAAATCTTTTTACGGAACTGATAATGGCTGTTTTCCGACCTCTTACTACCGCTACTTTTGTCCCAAATTCGTAATTCTTCCCCGATTTTCCTTTCGCAATACAGGCAACCTGTGGTTCGTGCAAACTGTAAATCTTGTCTTTCGTGGTTTTCTCCTGAGTAAGGGCTTTGAGATAAACTGTAAACATTTCATGGTAATCTTTCAAAACGCTTTCGGGGAGCTTTCTTTCCAATTCCCGAAGCACTCTTTTGCCGATCGTCCTGAGTTTTTTCCTTGCCATTTTAGCCTTCTTCTGCCTTCTCGGGTGATGTCCAAAATAAGCATTCCTTAACAAGTGTTTGCTTACTCTTTTGTAGCTCTGTCTTTGTATAATACCTTCTTTCTCTGCTATTTTCCCACAATTATCAATCACTTTTTTTGCCAATTTAGCATCTGTAGGAAAAGTAATATTCTTCTCCTGAACGGTGGTGTCAACCTGAACTTCATCTTCTGTTTTAGCTTTTGGATGAAGGGCAACACTTTGCCCCAAAAGGAA
The DNA here is from genome assembly GCF_057809135.1 of Chryseobacterium sp. FG46. Taxonomy (NCBI): domain Bacteria; kingdom Pseudomonadati; phylum Bacteroidota; class Flavobacteriia; order Flavobacteriales; family Weeksellaceae; genus Chryseobacterium; species Chryseobacterium sp. FG46. The sequence continues at coordinate 93,422 of NZ_JBMDJJ010000012.1, forward strand.
TTCCAACCCCTTCTCACCAATTCTCTTTCTAAAGTGTACAAAATTACTGGGATCAAACGGCTGTTCTGTCTGAAAAAAGGTTTCTCCTGTAAAATATTGCCAATAAGCATTCTCGATCCATCTTTCTACAACGCTCTCATCACTTTCTTTAAACATTTCTTTCAGTAAAAGCATTCCTGATATTTTACGAATCGCAATAGAGGGTCTTCCCCCTTCTGAAAACAAATTTGAGAACTCTTGCTCCATTTTATCCCAAGAAATCTCCTGAGCTAACTTCACTAACGGATGCTCCATATTAATAAGCTCGGTAAGTCTGGTCTTGAATAAATTTTGCTGTAAATCCGGAGTTATTTTTCCTAACATTTTGCCACTTTTTATACCCTAAAAATACAATTTATTGCAATTTTTTACAACGATTTTTTACGAAATTAAAATGTATCAAATTGAAAATCAAAATATTATTTGACTTTTAAGGAATGACTAACTAAATTACACACAGTAAATTTTGTAATTTTGGTAAATGATAGAAAAGACACCAGAATTTAATCAAGACCTTTACAGTTCCATTGCAAAAATTATTGTTGATGCCAAAGACCAAGTTTATAGAAACAGTAATACTATATTGCTGAAAATGTATTGGGAAATTGGGCAGCTTATTATTGAGGATGAACAAAATGGTGAACTTCGTGCGAAGTATGGAAAATCAGTCTTGAAGAATCTTGCTAATCATCTATCAGTGGAATTTGGAAAGGGATTTAATGAAAGAAATCTTAATAACATGCGAGCTTTTTTCATCGCATTTCCAATTTGGAACGCAGTGCGTACCGAATTGAGCTGGACTCACTACCGAATTATTAGTAGAATTGAAAATCCTGAACACCGAATACAGTATATAGAACATTCTATTGAAGGAAACTGGAATACAAGGACACTTCAAAGAAACATTGACAGCCAGTATTTAGGTAGATTATTAAAATTTCCGGAAGCAGAAAACAAAGAAATATCCAATTATATTAAAGACCCCTACATATTTGAATTCTTAGGACTTCCTTCAGATATTTCACAAACTGAAACTCAAATAGAATCAGCTTTAATTACGCACCTTCAGCAATTTTTAATGGAGTTAGGGAAAGGGTTTGCGTTTGTTGCCAGACAGCAGCATATCGGTACTGATACTTCAGATTTCTATATAGATCTGGTATTTTACAACTATTACCTTAAATGCTTTGTGCTTGTAGACCTTAAAACTCATAAGCTGACTCACGAAGCCATTGGGCAAATGGATATGTATGTAAGAATGTATAATGATCTGAAGAAAGGAGCTGATGACAATCCCACAATAGGAATTATTTTATGTACCGAAAAAGATGAAACGGTAGTGAAATACTCCGTAATGTCAGAAAATGAGAAGCTATTCGCAAGTAAATACAGAACATATCTTCCTGACGAAAAAGAACTGAAGAATTTGATAGAGGCAGACAGAGTGAAATTTGAGCTGGACAACCAAAAAGAATAAAAATACCCAACATAAATACCCGCTTAAAATCTCAAAAAACGATTTATTAGAAGTCTTTTTATTTAAAAATTTGGAAGTTTACTGGGGGTATTTTAAATTAATTTGAATAGTATAACTTTACAATGTTCTATAAAACTAAAAATTTTATATGAAGATCTAATCTTCTTATAATTAATGCAAATTGTAAATTTGTAATCTTAACTAAAATATGAATTTTGTAGTGATATATTCTTGATCTAATTAGAACTTACGTGCAAAAAAATTAGTAGTATAATAATAAATGAAAGTAAATGACTGATTTGTCCCAAATAAATAATTCCGAATACAGCCAATTTTTACATCAAGCTATTGATCATATAAAAACGGCAAGAACATTAATAGCAAAGCAGGTAAACAGCTCAGCAAATTCAGTATATTGGAACTTGGGAAAGTTGCTTTCTGAAAAACAATTAGAGGAAGGGTATGGTAGCAATGTTGTTAAACAGTTGTCTATTGATCTAAAAAATGAATTTCCCGACATGGGGCTTTCACCACGTAATTTGTGGAATATGAAACGCTTCTACGAGCGTTATTATCAGGCAGATGTAAAACTGCTACACTCTGTAGCAGTTTTACCATGGGGACATAACCTATTACTATTAGACAAAGTACAGTCCCTTCCTGCTGTTGCATTTTATGCAAACGAAGTAATAGAAAAAGGATGGTCAAGAGATCTTTTGCTTAATGCAATTAAAATGGACATCTATAATAGTAACGAAAACCAGGTAAAAGCAAATAATTTCAATTCTACTTTACCTCCCATAAGTGCAGAATATGCTAATGAAGTATTTAAAAGCTCATATAATCTGGGTTTTTTAGGAATTACAGAACCAGTAAAAGAATTGGAATTAGAAAAAAGGTTAATTTCAAAAATTGGAGCTTTTATTTTGGAATTAGGTAAAGGCTTTTCTTTCATTGGGAATCAATACCGTTTAGAATACAATAATAAAGAATACTTTGGAGATTTACTTTTCTTTCATAGAGGCTTACAATCATTGGTGGCTGTAGAATTAAAGATTGGAAGTTTTAAAGCTGAACATGTTGGTAAAATGAACCTTTATCTTTCTTTGCTTGACAGATTGGAAAGAGGTAAGAATGAAAATCCATCTATTGGTATAATTCTATGTGCTGATAAAGATCATGTAGATGTAGAAATAGCATTGCAAGATATCAATAAACCAATTAGTGTAGCGGAATATCAAATGCTATTACCAAAAGATGAGCTTGAAACTTTGATATTAAATGAAATTAACGCAAAAGAAATTCAAGAGGGACAAGAATATAATGAAATATAGAAAGGATTCTGTTTTTAAAGTCTCAAAATACGATAGATTCTATGAAAATACCACACAAATTGAAATTAATTTTATTTTTTTTACTACTGTCAACATCTTTTTTTTCACAAAAGTTTAGCTTTATTTATGAAGCTAAATATAGAACAAGTAAGGAAAAACCTGAAAATATTAATACTGAAAATATGATTTTGGATTTGGAGAATAATACTTCTATTTTTAGAGATTCCATGTCCAGAAATGCTGATTCCCTGAAGCTCATTAATAAAAATGGAGGCTATATAATGGGGGTTGAAAATCAATTTTATATTAAAAAAGATATCAGTAATAAAAAAATAGAGAAAATTATTACTTACTTAAAGGCAAATTATGTTTTACCGATTGATGAACAGCTAAATTGGAAAATCATACCGGAACAAAAAACTATTGGAAAATATAAATCGCAAAAAGCAGAAGTTAGTTATGGTGGTAGAAGCTGGATTGCTTGGTTTACGACGGAATTGCCTTTTAATGACGGTCCCTATATTTTCAATGGATTACCCGGTTTAATCATTTCCATTGAAGATACAGAACATGATTACTCATTCAATTTAATACAGGTAAAAAAAGGCAGCAATTGGTTTGATGTAAGGACAAAAACAATTAAAATCGACTGGACAGAATATGAGCAGCTCGGAAAATCATATTATAATGACCCTTGGAATACCAAAACCGCCAAAAAAGTTATATTTACAGATCCTCAGGGAAATGAAAAAGATATGAATGGAATGATCAGAGAAGCGCAAAAATCTATTCTTGAAGAAAATAATCCTTTAGAGTTGAATCACAAAATCAATTATAAATAAAAACTTCCGCGGAATGGTATCGCCATTTTGAAACTGCCAATGGTTTTATTAATTTGTAATGAAGATAAACTTTATTAGTTTTCTTTATTAGATACGGACTAATTGTTGCTAAATAATTTTAATAAACGATAGTTTTACTTATAATTTTAAATTTATGAAAAAATATATAATACTCTTTCTACTGCTTCCATTATGGGTTTTTTCTCAGAAAAAAATGTCAAAGGAAGAGAAAGAGGTAGAGAGGTTTCAGAAAGAACTGAATGCAGAATATCTTAGCCCAAAAGAGACTCCGTTAAGAGGTGATAATTTTAAAAATTTTAAAGGGCATCCCTTCTTTCCTTTTGATACTAAATACAGAGTGACAGCACAATTTGTCAAATCAAAAGATACAAAACCCTTCGATCTTCCTACGTCTTCAGGAAAAGCAAAGTCGTATCAGGAATATGGAAAAGCAACCTTTACGTTGGATGGTAAGCCTTATACTGTAACGCTTTACCAAAGTCTGGATTTGATCAAACAGGAAAAATATAAAGACTATCTATTCCTTCCGTTCCGTGATGCTACCAATGAAAAAGAAACCTATGGAGGAGGGAAATATATGGATCTTAAAATCCCGAAAGGAAATACTATCGTGCTTGATTTCAATCAGTCCTATCATCCTTTCTGTGCTTATAACGCTTATGATTATAATTGTCCCATTGTTCCTGAGGAAAATAAACTTCCTGTAGAAATCCGTGCAGGAGTAATGTATGAAGATATCTACCATCACTAATACTATGATACATTTAGAATTCTTTAGACCAGAAGATCTTTCCGGAGTCAGTTATGCTTTGGATGACAATCAGATGAGGTTTACAGCGACTGCTCAGCAGGTTTTACAAAGCATCAGTGAGCGGGATGATGATGACGCATTTCCAGTGACGATATTTCAAAATGATCTGCCTGTAGGTTTTTTTGTCCTTGATTTTGGGAAAGATAAATTAGATCTTACAGATAATGAGAATTCAGTTTTACTGCGTTCCCTTTCTGTGAATCCTCAGATGCAGGGAATGGGAATTGGAAAAGCTGCGATGCTGGACGTGGGTACTTTTGTCCAAAATCATTTCAAGACCTGCGATGAAATTGTACTGGCTGTAAACCAGAAAAATGAATCTGCTTACCATATTTATCTTCAGGCAGGATATATTTATGACGGTAAAACAAGAATTGGAAGAAGCGGGTCTCAATACCTAATGTACAAAAAACTTTAATAAAATTTTAAAATCATAATTTTTTATCTGCTGATATCTTTCCATAATTTTGAGTAACATCAAATTACAAAACATGGAAATATCACTTCAAAACCAGGTGGCAGTAGTTACAGGAGCTTCCAGCGGAATCGGTTCAGGAATTGCAAAATCATTGGCTGCAGCAAAGGCAACAGTGATCGTCAATCATTCCTCGGAAAGATCTACGGATGAAGCCAAAGCTGTTTTAAAAGAAATAACGGACGCCGGAGGAAAGGGAATGACCTACCAATGCGATGTTTCCAAGGAAGACCAGGTAGTCAGAATGTTTCAGGATGTCATTGCTGAATATCAGACTGTAGATATTCTGATTAATAATGCAGGCATTCAAAAGGATGCGGAATTCACTGAAATGACTTTGGATCAATGGAATGCTGTCATCGGAGTCAATCTGACGGGGCAATTTCTATGCGCCAGAGAAGCCATTAAAGAATTTCTGCGACGGGGAATAGATCCTTCTCGGTCTGTTGCCTGTGGAAAAATTATTCATATCAGTTCAGTGCACGAAATTATTCCGTGGGCGGGACATGCTAATTATGCTTCCAGTAAAGGTGCAGTCAGAATGCTGATGCAGACATTGGCTCAGGAATATGGTGCAGACAAAATACGTGTCAATTCCATTTGCCCGGGAGCTATTCAAACTCCCATTAATAAGACTGCCTGGGATACTCCGGAAGCTCTCAATTCTCTCCTTACTCTTATTCCTTATAACCGAATCGGTCAGCCACAGGATATCGGAAACTTAGCTGCATTCCTTGCCAGTGACCTTGCAGATTATATCACCGGAACCAGCATTTTCGTGGATGGTGGAATGACTACGTTTGAAAGTTTTTCTACGGGAGGATAGGAGAGTTCAAGATTTAAAGTTTACAGTTTTGAGATTGTTCTTAAAGTTTGAAACGAAATTAAATAGTACTCATTACTCATAATTATCGCTTATGTCGGAAAAACAGAGAATTTCAGATGTTTCATGGAAAAAATGGGGTTCCTATGTCAGTAACCGTGAATGGGGGCTTGTTCGTGAAGATTACAGTGAAAACGGAGATGCATGGAATTATACCAATCATGACACCGCAGAAGCCAAAACATACCGTTGGGGCGAAGAAGGAATATGCGGAATCTGTGACGATCTCCAGAAGCTTGTATTTTCTGTAGGGTTCTGGAATAAAAAGGATAAAATGGTCAAAGAGCGGTTCTTTGGACTCACCAATGGCCAGGGAAATCACGGTGAAGATGTGAAAGAATATTTTTACTATCTGGATTCCACCCCTACCCATTCTTACATGAAGATGCTGTATAAATATCCTCAAAATGCCTTCCCTTATGAACAGCTTGTAAAAACAAATGCAGCAAGAGGAAAAGAGGATGCTGAATATGAGTTGATTGATACCGGAATTTTTGATTACAATGAATACTTTGACATTTTTATTGAATACGCAAAAGAAAGTCAGAATGATATTCTTGTAAGGCTAACAATAGTCAATAAATCTGAAAAGGAAGCGTCTCTGGTAATTCTTCCGACTGTCTGGTTCAGGAATACCTGGAGCTGGGGATATGATGAATATAAACCTCAACTGTCTGCGGAAGATGCAGATCATATTAAAGTCATACATCAGGATATTGAGATTAAAAATGTCTATGCAAAACAATCTTTAAAGACCTTATTTTGTAATAACGAGACCAATAATGAAAGGCTTTACCAGTCTTCCAATGAGTCGAAATACTGTAAAGACGGGATCAATAATTTTGTAATGACGGGAAATTCTCAGACTGTGAATCCTCAAAATACAGGAACTAAAGCTTCTTTCTTTATTGATGAAGATTTTAAAGCAGGAGAATCAAAAATATTTGAATTCAGACTGTCAGATAAAGATCTAAGAGAACCTTTTAAAGATTTTGATATTCTTTTTGAACAAAGACAAAAAGAGGCAGACGAGTTTTATGCAGAAATCCAGAAAGGAATTGCTTCGGACGATGAAAAACTGGTTCAAAGACAGGCTTTTGCCGGAATGTTGTGGAATAAAATGTTTTATCACTACAATGTAGAAAAATGGCTGAAAGGTGATCCTGCGGAAATGCCTCCGCCAAAATCCCGGGAGACAATAAGAAACTTCGACTGGAAGCATCTGAACAATGAGCATATCATTTCAATGCCGGACAAATGGGAATATCCATGGTATGCAACATGGGATCTGGCATTTCACACCATCAGCTTTTCCCTGATAGATCCCGATTTTGCAAAACATCAGTTAAAACTCTTTCTGTTTGAATGGTATATGCATCCCAACGGACAGCTGCCAGCCTACGAATGGAACCTGAGTGATGTGAATCCTCCAGTGCATGCCTGGGCTGTTTTCAGAGTATTTAAAATTGATGAATATTTAAAAGATAAACCCGACCTGGAATTTCTGGAAAGTGCTTTCCAGAAACTATTGATGAATTTTACCTGGTGGGTTAATAAGAAAGACCTTAACGGTAATAATATCTTTGAAGGAGGATTCCTGGGGCTTGATAATATCGGTGTTTTTGACAGGAATTCTGTTTTGCCCAACGGAGAACAGCTGGAACAATCGGATGGAACAAGCTGGATGGCCATGTTTGCCCTGAATATGATGAGAATTGCCCTGGAACTGGCTCTTTACAATAAAGTGTATGAAGAAATGGCGATGAAATTCTTTGAACATTTCCTGTCGATTGCCCATTCACTGGATAATATGGGCGATGAGAATTTCAGTCTTTGGGATGAGCAGGATGAATTTTTCTATGATGCTATAGCTTCCAGTGACGGAACACATATGTATCTCAAGTTAAGAACCATTGTTGGATTAATTCCGATGTTTGCCGTTGAGGTCATCGATGATGAAATGATTGAAAACCTTCCCAATTTTAAGAAAAGAATGAAATGGGTACTGGATAACAAGCCTGAACTGGCTTCTCTGGTTTCAAGATGGGAAGTGAAAGGGCAGGATTCCAAACACCTTTTGTCTCTGCTTCGGGGACATCGCTTGAAAAGACTGTTAAACCGAATGTTGAATCCGGAAGAATTTCTCAGTGATTACGGAGTAAGAGCTTTATCCAAAGAATATGAAAACAATCCCTACACATTAACATTGAATGATACGGATTACAGTGTAAAATATACCCCTGCTGAAAGTGATAGCGGTCTTTTTGGAGGAAACAGCAACTGGCGCGGTCCGGTGTGGTTTCCTATCAATTTCCTTATTATTGACAGTCTTCAGCGTTTTTTCTTCTATTACAGCCCGGATTTTTTAGTGGAATATCCTACGGGAAGCGGTAATTATTCAAACCTGGATCAGATTGCAGATGCCTTAAACAAGAGACTCGCCAAGATATTTTTAAAGGATGAAAATGGGAAACGCCCGGTTCATGGGCAGTATGAAAAATTTCAGACCGATCCGGATTTTAAAGATTATATCCTGTTCTATGAATATTTTCACGGAGACAACGGCCGTGGAGTAGGAGCTTCCCATCAGACTGGCTGGACAGGACTTATTGCGAAGATCCTTCAACCCAGATTTTCCAAAAAAGAAATGGCAGCATCCGAAACGGAAATGCCGGAGGATATTGGAAAAACAACAGGCAAGTAAAAAGATAATCTGGTTTATTCAAATATCTGCTGAATAATTTCCAGTGAGGCCGGAGTTTTGAAATCTGTGATATGGTAATGATAATAGACCAAAAGACTGTCCAGGAAATCTTTTCTTAAAGAAGGATGGATTTTTGTGGCATAAAAATCTTCTGCACAAAGCGCTTCTTTCCACAGCATGGAAATTTCTTCATTGAAAAGTTGATGACTTATTCCCGGAGAAAAAGTTCCGGTCTCCGGATCTAAAAACCTGCCTTCACCCAGCAATGGAGCAACACCCTGAATTTTTAAAAAAGAAAGCAAAAACAGAAGATGTGCCTGATAGTTTTTATTCGTCAGCTCACTGATAAGATGATCAATACCGGAATAGATCGGAATATTTTTATTCTCATGCTTAAGAATATGGCTCAGAAAATCTGAGATGAAGAAAATGACGGTATTGACCTTTATGTCTGTATAAATATCATTGTTTTTTACCAGTTCAAACCTTGAAACAGACGGAATGCCGTTGCCCCGTGATGGATTTACAGAAAAATTGAGCTGACTCAACGGTTGAAGCAAGGCTTTCTTTTTATTCTTTTTGGAATAAATTCCCTTCAGAAAATAGCTCTGAAAACCTTCTTCTTCTGTAAAACAATGCAATACAGCATCATTTTCTCCATATTTTATAAATGAAAGTAAAAAACCGTTTTGTGAATTCATTAATTAGTTGACTACTCCTATTTTAGCGGTAGCTTTATCGGATCCGTCTTCATTCGTCATCAGAACAAAATAAATCCCTGAGGCTACTCTTGTTCCTTTCTGATTATTCATATCCCATTCATAATATCCTCCGCGTGCTACGGCTGAGTGCACTACATTTCCTGCAGCATCTACAATTCTTATATTGGTTTTTTCTGCAAGACCCTTAATGGTTACTTTTCCTTTGAAGTTAGAATAAACAACAGGATTAGGATACACTACAACATCCCCGAAATTGGAAGTTACATCTGCAACATCTCCCTGATAGGTTACGATACCATTATACGTTACAAAATAGACCTTGCCTGTTTTCTTATCAATCTTTATATCGGTAACACTATTCGTAGGAAGAGGTGAATTTTCTTTTGTAAAATGTTTTATGGTTCTCTGACCGTCGGCAGACAGATAATAAACACCACCACCATCAACAGATACCCACTTATAATCACCTGCATCTACCGCAACCTGAAGAATTGCTGACTCTCTGAAAAGCTCTTCCCCCAAACCATTCTGCTCTATAACTATAGGCGCCACTTTAGGCTGGGCGCTTTTTATTTCCGATGCTGCGTTAGACATAATCCTTAGACCTCCGTCTGTACCGATCCATGCATCGCCAGCCTTATCAAATGCTACGGATAAAATTCCTCCTGAACTGTTAAATCCATTAGACGTTCCCAGGATATAATCATTGTCATCAGAAAGATTAGTGGCATTTTTATAGTCATATACCCAGAAATTATTAGATCTCGGTAGAGGAGTCCATAGCATGTTTTCATGGTAAACAGTCTTTTGTATACCATCACTGGCAAGAACTATTTTCTTGATAAGAAAATCATCAGATGCTTTATCGTAGATTCCTATAGAAGGATTCCCATCGTTGAATCCAAAAGAAACAAAGAGATTATTTTGTGGATCTACAGCAAAACCTACAGGACGTCTGAGGTAAGGCTGTGCACCCAGATTATAATATTTTACCAGTTCAAAATCTTTGCTGGTAGCATTGTACTTCATTTTGTAAACCCCATTATCAAACATTGTATAATTGGTAAATAGTACTTCATTACTGTTATAAGGACTTATAATAGCATCCAATACGTTGATATAGATGGGACGATTGGGGTTATTTTTATTGAAAAATGAAGGATAAATCCACTCCGTACCATTGAAATAATAAAATCCCGGCTCTTGTGGCTGAATAAACGGATGGTTGTAGTTGTTGGCTCTGGCACCAGAGGAAACTAAAAGTTGGTTATTATCAAAAAGATTGATAGTATACGCAAAATTGAAGTAAGGGCCGGAAGGTTTAAAAGTATTGTTCCCTTCATCCTTAATCCCCGATAATACAGTTCCTCCTAGAATCTTTCCACCGGCTGTTAATGCAGTATTACATTCTTCACCAAGGCTTACTGCATTTTGTGATATTCCATTGATTCCATAGGTGTACACTCTGTTATCTGTAACTACAATACTATTGGAAGTCATAATAACATCCCTGATTTTTTCAAAAGTAGTAGGAAGTTGTGTTGGAGTACCGTTGTTATAAATATAAGCTGCTGTAGCCGTTGAGTAAACCAATTCTGATTCTGAATCTATATGTTTGAAAGCTCCCGGAGCTTCCGTTGTCCACGTAGAATATACGGGAAACGTAGTATTCATTTGATGGCTTTTCAATCCAGTATCCGTTACAGAATATACTTTATTTCCGAATATCGTGGCTTCATTACTTGCCTGATAAACACCACCGGAAAGGAAAAATGCAGAATCACCAAACTCTTTATTCTGAAGGTTAAATATGGAAACTCCATATCCAACAGAAATGACAGCCTGATCTCCTGTTATGGAAATGTGGTTAATTTTTTTGTTCCCGTTATATCCTGTAGCAATAGGAATATCAACAATATATTTTATTTCCTGTGGCGTAATGACGTCCATAGATCCGTTTTCATAACCGATAAGTCCTGTTTTAGTCTGCGGATTATAATCGAAAGCGGTAATTCCGATATTGTGCAGACCATTGGCTTTGGATAACTTCGTAATTTCTCCTGTTGATATTGTATAATAGAATATTCCGTTTTGAGTGGCTGCAATGATTTTTCCGTTGTCTTCTTTCATGGCTAAGACATTATTGTAGGAAAACAGATCTGCCCATTTTTTGGATGAAATAACCTGAGCTTTTGTCAGCTGCAGGGATGCTAAAATACCAAGAGAAATTATAGAAAGTTTTTTCATATTATGCGGTTATGCTGCTATCTATTACCTGATTGTTCCAGGAAATATGCTGTACGTTTTTGTTTGTATCAAAATAAAAATCTATCCTACCTAAAAGAAGGCCTGCCCATCCCACCTGGTTGACAAGAACATTTTTGCCCTGTCTGTTGGTAAAGTTCTGAGGTTCCGGTAAGAATGTATGAGTATGGCCTCCTAAGATAATATCAATATTTTCCGTATTGGCCGCTAAAATTTTATCACTTATTTTATCAGGTTCGTCTTTGTAGTCGTAGCCGATGTGTGAAAGACAGATCACCAGATCACATTTCTGATCTTTTTTCAGGAAATTTGAATAATGCTGTGCCACATCAATCGGGTTGGTATAAACGGTTTCTCCATATTGTTTTTTGCCTACAAGGCCATCCAGCTGAATTCCCACCCCGAAAATTCCCACTTTTATTCCATTCTTGCTGAAGATCTGATAAGGAGATGTTTTTCCGTCGAGAATGGTGTTTTTAAAGTCATAATTGGAACAGATAAAAGGAAACTTCGCATTGGGAAGCACTTTTAAAAATCCATCAAGTCCATTATCGAAATCATGATTTCCCATGGTAGAGGCGTCATATTTCATCATAGACATTAATTTGAATTCCAGTTCACCTCCGAAGAAATTAAAATAAGGAGTTCCCTGGAAAATATCTCCGGAATCAAGAAGAAGAACATTGCTTTCCTGACTCCTGATCTGTTGTATTAAGCTTGCCCTTCTTGCAAAACCTCCCTGATTGGGATTTTTTGTATAGCTTGCGTCAAAAGGCTCTATTCTGCTATGTTGGTCATTGGTATGTAGAATAGTCAGTTTATTTGCAGATTTTAAATTAAGAATTTTTAATTCCTCCGCCATCATCATATTAGGAGCTAAAGCCATTGCTAAAGATCCTCCGCCTATTGCTTTTAAAAAACTTTTTCTATCCATTATTACTTCCCGATAAAATTTAAACGAACATCCGAATTCACTACCACTTCAGGTGTTTTTTTAAAATAATCGATAAATAAATCTCTCATTTTAATTCCTGTAGCAATAGATTCTCCTTTAGCAAAGAATTTCATATTGTCTCCGCCCAGCGCAAGATAGTCTGATGTGGCAATATAATAATCTTTAGCCGGATCTACTGTGTAGCCGTTAATTAAGGATTTAATTACCTGTCCGTTTTTTGTTTCAATGTATAAATGAGAAACAGGATTGTTGACCTGCGTTTTTGCATAATACTCAAAAAGCCCCTGTAAATCTGCTCCTTTCATTTTTACAATGACCACTTCATTTTCGAAAGGCATTACTTCAAATACATTTTTAAGTAAGATATCTCCTTTTCCAATTGTGGTTCGGATTCCTCCGATATTAATCAGTGCAGCGTCTACGTTTTGCTTACGATGAGTTTTGATCCATTCATTACCTCCTTCAAACGTATAGTCAGCTAAAAGATTGCCCAGATTGCTGTTATCGCCCTGTTTGGTAAGATCCACATTGGTATGTGAAATCTTCTGGTTCATTTCTTTATCCAGTTTCTGCTTATACGGTTCGATAAATTTTACAAACTCCTCATCATTTTTTAGCTCATTATTAATAGAAATATTTTTCTGGGTCTTTACATTCACAAGCTGCGGCGCAGAAGCCGTTTTGCATGCAGTAAGCGACACCAGAGCAATTCCCAGTAACAAGAATTTATTTTTCATAATCTCTTTTAGTATATGCAAATATAACTATATGTATAATAAAACATTATTATTTATTACAAATTCTTACTGTAAATTATTAAATTTGGCAAAAATAATTCTAACAGATGAGCATTTTAAAAGGAGTAGGTGTTGCATTGGTAACGCCCTTTAATGAAGATTTATCCGTTGACTTCGACAGTTTAACAAAACTGGTGGAGTACAATATTGAAAACGGAACCAATTATTTAGTTGTATTGGGAACAACGGCAGAAGCCGCAACGCTTTCTGCGGAGGAGAAGAAACAGGTAATTGAGCATATCATTAAGGTGAATAATAAACGTCTTCCTTTAGTTTTGGGAATTGGCGGTAACGATACTCTTGACGTCAAGAAACAGATTGAAGAAGCAGATCTTTCTGCATTTGAAGCCGTACTTTCAGTATCTCCCTATTATAATAAACCGAACCAGGAAGGTCTTTATCAGCATTATAAGGCATTAGCTTCCACAGGTAAAAATATTATCATTTATAATGTTCCGTCAAGAACAGGGCAAAATGTAGAAGCTGAGACTACGCTTCGTCTTGCAAAGGAATTCCCGAATTTGTTTTTGATTAAAGAAGCGGCACCGAATATCCTGCAGTATTTTGATATCCTTAGAAAGAAACCAGAAGGATTTTCTTTAGTTTCCGGAGATGATGAATATACATTGCCGGTAACATTAGCCGGTGGAGATGGTGTAATTTCTGTAATCGGGCAGGCGTATCCTAAAGAATTCTCTACGATGGTACAGCTGGCTTTCGAAGGTAAGGTAAAAGAAGCTTATGAAATCCACAACAAACTTGTAGATATTACCCGTCTGATTTTTGCTGAAGGTAACCCTTGTGGTATTAAAGTAATACTTACAGAAAAAGGAATCATCAAAAATTATCTTAGACTTCCTTTGGTAAAAGCTTCGGAAGGTCTTCATGCAAAAATTAAGGCTGAAATGGCTAAAATTTAAATAATGATTATGGATGGTTATTGGAAATGAATAATGCTTTTCCGGTAACATTTTATCATTATAGTAAGCATATTAAGGTGAAAGGTGATATACTTTCACCTTTTTTATTTCCACATCTGATGGGATAAAAATTATTCGGTAAAAATTTTTATCAACTTTGCATTTGAAAATTAGAATAAAAAACAAATTTAGAATATGAAATTAATAGAAGCGAAAGAAAAAGATATTCCTTTAATCCAGGAATTGGCAAGAAGGTCGTGGGAGAATGCTTATGCAGGAATTATTTCAGATGAACAGATCAATTATATGTTAGGAGAGATGTATTCTAAAGAAGAAATTTCAAAACATCTCGATAATCCAAATTATCATTATTATTTAATCTTTGACGAAAATAATGCTTCTTTCGAAGGCTTTATTGGTTATGAGCATGGCTATGAACCGGATACTACAAAACTGCACCGCATTTATCTGGTTCCGGAAAGTAAAGGTAAAGGATTCGGAAAAGAAGCCATTGATTTCCTCAAGAAAAAACTTTCTGAAAGCAATGACATAAGAATCATTCTCAATGTAAACAAGGAAAATAGCGCAAGAGAATTCTACGAATCCCAGGAATTTAAAGTATATAATGAGATGGTTTTGGATATTGGAAATGGCTTTGTAATGGATGATTATCAAATGGAATATCTAATTCACAAATAAATGACTTAAAATTTTGTAACTTTATCCTGTAATTCTATAACAAGTGATTTCTTTTTTTGATTCATCTTTGCTTCAGAACCAAATCACTTATACAATACATTCATATGCTTGGTTTTGAGCTGAAAAGCTTTTTATCAGTATATTTTTTTCATCCTTAGTGTTTAAATTCCTGTATTCTAAAATACAGGAGTTTTTTCGTGTATAAAATGAAATATTAAAAATATGCATCTATTTCACGTTTAATTGAAATAAATTATTATATTTACTCAATAATACTGGCTTATTTATACTAGGATGAAAATGTATGTTAAATTTGATTTCAATACCCTTTGTAAAAAGGTATTGGACGAGAAACTTAAAGAACACGGGCTGAAGTACAGGTTACTGAACTTCGGTGAGGTAGAATTCTATGAGCCTCTTACACAAGAACAGCACAATCTTTTTAAGAAAAATCTTGAAGAGTATGGTATCGAGATCATAGAAAGCCAAAAAAACGCGCTGGTACAGAAAATAAAAGATGCTATTGTAGAGCTCGTTTTTTCTGATGAAATTATACAGGTAAAAGCCTCCATCTATATTTCTGAAAAACTGAATCACAGCTATGGATATCTTTCCAATCTTTTTTCGGAAGTTGCTTATACCTCTATTGAGAATTTTATTATTTTGCAAAAGATTGAGCATGCAAAGGCTTTGATCATAAGAAACAAACAAAGTCTTACAGAAATTGCCCATAAGCTGAACTATTCCAGTGTAGCCCATTTAAGTACCCAGTTCAAAAATACAACAGGAATTACACCATCCCAGTTTCAAAAAATTATAGGAAGGCGAAGAAGAGCCCAAAGCACGGTAATAAATCCTAAAATGCAGTATGAATAAAGAATTTCTGAACGTAATTGTAGCAGATAACGATCAAAATACTTTGATTTTTTTTAAAAATATTTTGAAAGAGTTAAAAATCTCTATAAAAGTTCAATGTTTTAGTAATGGGAACAATCTTATGGAATATCTGAATAATGACGATGCGGTAGTTCCGGAACTTGTTTTTATCAATTATATGATTCCCGGAAAAGAAAGCATGGAATGTCTGGAAGATATCAGTTCGAATTCAAAATTCAATAATATGGTGACGGCTATTTTTTCTGAGCCGATTCCGGAAAGTGAAATAGAAGATATTTTTGTAAAAGGAGCTCATATTTTTATGAAAAAACCGGAGTGTTTTGAGAAGCTTAAAAAGGTACTTTCGGAAGTGATTACTATCAACTGGCAGTATCATACTTCAGGATTGAATAAAGATAATCTCATCTTGAAAGTGTGATGAATAAAGGATTTATTAATTAAATGTTAATAATTTTTAAATCGTATTTATAGCATACTATTCACAGATAAGTGAAAATTTTATAACTAATAATTAAAATAATATAAAAGGCATCTGAATTAATATTCTGACATTTGTAAAAGTAAACTCAGACACAAATTTCATTATATAGTAGAAGATACAGATGAATGGGAAGTAATTGTTTCTTAAGAACAAAATTATATAAATCACGATGTTAGTTAAACAAAATGGATTATACTAATTTTCCAATTTTAAAGCACAGAAGATCTTTAAACAAAACGGTACAATCATGAAAACTCAATAAGTAGTTGGAGATATTTTTATTCGTTTCATTCCCTCATCTCCACCGAAACACAGTTAGTTTTTATAATAAGCAAGTTGGAAAAAATAATTCATTTTGTTTTTTTATAATTTATTTTAATAGTTATGGTTTTAGCTCATTATTATATTGTTATATAAATATTTTCACACCACATCACAAAATATTAAGCCTGAACTATTAAAATAAATTTTTTTTTTGGACACACCAAAAGTAATTTCTTCTAAATAACAGTTTTATAAGGGGGCCGCAGGAAGTTTTTTCTGCGGTTTTTTTATGATATTTTACTCCACTTATTTTTCCCTTTGTAGTATCTGATATAATAGTTTTTGATGATCAGATTGTCTGGTCTTGAAAGCATAGGATCTGCTTCAAGGATTTTTTCTACCGTATTTTTTGTTGTTTTGATGATCGCCGAATCATTAATAAGATCCAGCCTTTTAAAATCTACTACACCACTTTGCTGAGTACCCAGTATATCTCCGGGACCGCGAAGCTGCATATCCACCTCAGAAACTTTAAAACCGTCGTTGGTTTCAGTCATTGTTTTAATACGCGTTCGGCTTTCTTTTGATAATTTATCGGAAGTCATCAGAATACAGTAACTCTGTTCAGCACCTCTTCCCACACGGCCTCTGAGCTGGTGAAGCTGTGATAGTCCGAACCTTTCCGAGCTTTCAATTACCATTACTGAAGCATTCGGAACATTTACTCCTACTTCAATTACCGTAGTTGCAACCATTATTTCAGCTTTTCCGGAAGCAAAATAAGCCATAGCAGCATCTTTTTCGTCCGGTTTCATTTTTCCGTGAAGCATGGTCACATTGTATTCCGAGAAATAATCCATCACATGCTCCAGGCCTTCCATAAGATTTTTATAATCTAAAGTTTCAGATTCTTCAATCAAAGGATATACGAAATAAACCTGTCTGCCTTTTTTAATTTCATCTTTACAGAAATTATATACATACAATCTGTCTTTTTCCCTGCGGTGAGCTGTAATAATAGGTTTTCTTCCCACGGGCATCTCATCAATCACGGAAACATCCAGATCAGAATAAAAACTCATAGCCAGAGTTCTTGGAATAGGAGTGGCGGTCATCACCAGAATATGGGGAGGAATCTTATTTTTAGCCCAAAGTTTAGCCCTTTGGGCAACTCCGAATCTATGCTGCTCATCAATAATGGCTAATCCCAGATTTTTAAATTTAACCTTATCTTCAAGAACAGCATGAGTTCCTACCAAAATAGAAAGTGTCCCATTTTCCAGTTCCTCATGGATAATTCTTCTTTCAGCTGCTTTGGTAGAACCTGTAAGAAGGCGGATATTGATTCCTGTCTTTTCCAATAGCTCTTTAATACCATTGTAATGTTGTTGGGCAAGAATTTCCGTCGGAGCCATCAGGCAGCTCTGAAAACCATTATCCATCGCGATAAGCATGGTAAGAAGGGCAACCATCGTTTTTCCTGACCCTACATCTCCCTGCAAAAGCCTGTTCATCTGAATCGGCCTTTTCATGTCCATTCTTATTTCCTTCAAAACCCTTTTCTGTGCATTGGTAAGCTCAAAAGGAAGATGGTTTTCATAAAAATCATTAAAATGGTCTCCGATTATCGGGAAAGGATTACCATGAGACTGTGTTTTATGATGAAGCTTCTTTAAGCCATATCCTAACTGAAAAAAGAATGATTCTTCAAACTTCAATCTGTAGTCCGCTTTATCAAAATGTTCCTGATCCTTTGGAAAGTGAACATTCAGAAAAGCGTGCTGTCTTGACATGAACCTGAATGTTTTCATCAGATATTCCGGGAAATTTTCTTCAATAAGATTGGGAATCTCTCTGCAGATATTTCTTAATGCATTCTGAAAAAATCTTTGATTTAATCCTCTTTTGGTCAGTTTTTCAGAACTCGGATAAATAGGTTGAAGACGAGTGTCTCCTTCTTTTTTTTCTTCCGCTTCAATTTCCGGATGCGGCATAGAAAACTGACGGTTGAAAACATTGATCTTTCCGAAAATATAAACTTCCCTGTTGATGGGAAGCTGTTCTTTCAGCCACTTGGAATATTGAAACCAAACCAGATCCATACTCCCTGTTTCATCATTGAATTTTGCAGATAATCTTTTGGTTTTACCCGTCTGAATTTCCTGTACCTGAGTAATTCTTCCCTTCAGCTGAATTTCCTGACTGGTC
This sequence comes from Chryseobacterium sp. FG46, assembly GCF_057809135.1. Taxonomy (NCBI): domain Bacteria; kingdom Pseudomonadati; phylum Bacteroidota; class Flavobacteriia; order Flavobacteriales; family Weeksellaceae; genus Chryseobacterium; species Chryseobacterium sp. FG46. The sequence continues at coordinate 112,216 of NZ_JBMDJJ010000012.1, forward strand.
TCTTCTCTGAGCTGAGAAACAGTATAGATTTTACTTTTGTCCAGGTAACGGATAGGGTAGAAATTCAACATGTCTTCTACAGTAGATAAGCCCAACACACTTTTGATGAGTTTGGCTCTTTCCGGACCTATTCCTTTTACATATTCTATGGAGGTTTCGAGATTCATTGTCTGGTTTCAGGATGCTGTTTTTCGAATTTTATGATCCTTATTTCGGATCATAAAAATAAAGGTCCGAATTTCGGCAAAATAAAAAAGACTTCCAAAAAATTGGAAGCCTCTATAGTGATTTTTTAGCATTGAAACTGAAAATCTATGTTTCAAAGTTCTGAATTAATCTTTGATCTTAGATTTGAATTTTTTCTGGTAATCCTCCCATTGTTCTCTGGTCTTGATCTTTTTAAACAAATCTTTGGAGATCAGTTCCAGATAGGATTCCAGTTCTTTGGCAGACAATTCTCCTTGAAGAATGGTGATAGGGTTACCATGTTCATCCAGAAATACTGTACTTGGAACAGCTCCTACATTCATATATTGGGTAAACTCATGCAGCGGATTTTCCCCTTTTTTATGTTCAGTATTGGGATTTGAAAATGTTCTTCCGAAAATTTCAATACTCTTTTTTTCTTCCGCATTAAACTTTACAGGATAATAATTCTCATTTAAAATCTGAGCCAGTACAGGGTGGCCGTACGTTTTTTTATCCATGATTTTGCATGGACCACACCAGTCTGCATAGAAATCAATCAATATTTTTTTGGGACTTTCTTTTTGAGCTTTTAAAGCTTCCTCAATAGTCATCCACTTTACCTGTGCAAAACTGAAATTTAATAGAAGTAAGAGAACTATACTTAAAATTTTCTTCATATTGTGATATTTAGGTAAAAATAAGCATAATTACTTATTTTTTATTTTACATCTTGCATTAATTTTTTCACGTACGGAGATATCAAAATTAATACCACTCCGGCAATTACCGCATACAATCCCAATTGTTTATATCCATCAGTATAAGTGATTAATTCATCATAGTTGGTAGAACCTTTTTTTGCCGTAGCAAGACTGGCTCCGATTATACCGGCAACATACTGTCCGTAAGCCGAAGCAAGGAACCACATTCCCATCATCATTCCCTGAAGATTCTTGGTAGAAAGTTTTGTCATGATAGATAATCCGATAGGAGAGAGGCATAATTCTCCAAGTGTAATGATAAGCAGTGCCAGTGTGAAGAAGTTCAGTGAAGTGATTCCCTGCAGGTCTGCAAAAAGGCGTGTTGCAAATAAAACATAATATCCCAATCCCAGGAAAATAAATCCTAATCCGAATTTGATAATCGTATTGGGCTCAATTTTTCTTTTATTCAGCCAGATCCAAAGAAGCCCGATCAGTGGAGCAAGGAAGATGATAAAGAAAGCTCCTCCTGAGTTATTCACCCCATTGGGGTCTAATCCTAAAAGATCCTTATTCAGGTTTTTAGCCGCAAAAATGCTTAAAGACCCTCCACTTTGTTCATAGATTCCCCAGAATATGATTGAAAATATAATGAACACTAAAGCTGCCCAAAGTTTTTTACGCTCTGAAGCGGTTACTTTTGACATTTCATAGAATAGATAGATTAAAGTTAATGGCCCGATGGTCCACATAAAATAATCTGTATATTCTGTTTTTGCTACCATAGTCATGATGATGGGTACAAAAACCAATGACAAGATATATACTCCATATTCTTTCCATTTTGGTATTGGAGCTGATTTTTCTTCTGCTAAAGGATGTCCAGGCTGTAAACCGATAGTCCCTAATGTTCTTTGCGTAAATACAAAGTTAATTAAGCTTATCACCATTACTATTGAAGCCAATCCGAAAGCAATATGCCATCTCATTTCTTCTGCAATGATGTTGCTTAAAAATTCTCCTTTACCAATAGCAATACATAAATAACCTCCTAATAATGCCCCAAGATTAATTCCTGCATAAAAAAGTGAAAAGCCTGCATCCGCTCTTGAGTCATTAGGTTTATAAAGCTGTCCTACCATAGATGAAATATTAGGTTTGAAGAAACCTGTCCCTACTACAGTGAATGCTATTCCTAAGAAAAAGAATTTGTGGGGATCGGTAGCAAGAATTAAACTTCCTATGATCATCATCAGACCGCCCCAGAAAAGGGATTTTCGGAATCCTAAAATTTTATCGGCAAAAAGACCTCCTACGAAAGTAAAGGCGTACACGAAGGCCTGGGTGGCACCATATTGAAGGTTGGCTTCTTTTTCATGGAAATTAAGCTGAGAGATCATAAAGAAAACCAGCATTCCACGCATTCCGTAGAAACAGAAACGTTCCCACATTTCAGAGAAAAACAGGCTCCAGATTTGTCTGGGATATTTTCCTTTGAAATTTTGTATTTCATCTAAAGTTAAGCTCATAATGATATATGATTAAGTTCTAATTAAGGGTTTTTATTATCCTGATCCAGTTCAAAACGGATTCTGTCCTGGTTAATAATTTGTTTTAATTCTTCTTCTTTTGGGAGGTACAGCAGGTATTTGCTGGCAAATAAATTGTTTTTATCATTTTGAGTTGGAAAAATATGTAATAAGTCCAACTCAATTCGTGACGCAATGCGTCACATATTGGAAATACTGTGTAAAACTTCCGCATATTGGATAGATTGGTGTAATCAAACCCTTTTCCAAATTCTAAGGTAAGTTTCTGAGAAAGTTTTTTCAGCGTATACTTTCCGTATTCTGCACGTTCCTTTCCCTGCTGTTCATCTTCAATAATCAATTTTCCAATCTGCCAGTAGGTAAGCAGTAGAGTAGAGTTCGCTATCCGAAAAACTTTTTCGCGCGAATGCCTAACAATTTCCTTTACGGATTGGAATAAAGAATCTTCGGAAATTTCCATCGTACGAAAATAAAAAAAACCTCTGACTTAGCAGAGGTTTTATGATATTTTGTTGATACAATTAGTTTACACCGTGCATCATTTTCTTTAAGATAGGTGAAATTAAACCTAAAATCACAGAAGCAATACCACAAAGTACTACGAATACCATGAAGAATTCAAATAGATTGTGGATTTCGAATCCTACAAAAGTAGGGTTGTGTAATGGAAGCTGAGCTTTATCAAAAGCAGCAACCTGATCAGCTGTCAGGGTTACTTTTTTATCCAAAACATCCTGTAGATTAACTCCCATTTCTTCAGCCTTTTTGAACTTATCACCTGTTGCAGGGATAAGCGCTCCCAATGAACCTGCTAATGCATATCCTGCAGCATTAGAAATGAAGAAAACACCGTATAGTAATGAAGCAAATCTTTTTGGAGCAAGCTTACCAACCAATGATAAACCAATTGGAGAAAGACAAAGCTCACCACATGTTTGAATGAAATACAGTAACATTAACCATTTGATGGCTAATAATCCTGAGTTTCCAAGATCCTTTACATTGTGTGCAATGATAAAATAAGAAAGAGCAATCAATGCCAATCCCATCGCTTGTTTGAACGGAGATACCGGTTCTTTTCCTTTTGCTCTTAACTTGTCCCAGCATAAACTGAAAGGAACCGCTAAAAGAACTACGAAAATTCCGTTGAAGATCTGTACCATTGAAGGCGGCATATTCCATCCGAAAATGTTTCTGTCAGTCTGGTTATCTGCAATAAACGTTAATGAAGATCCTGCCTGCTCAAACGCAGCCCAGAAGAAAATAATAAAGAATGATACAATATAGATTACCCAGATTCTTTGTCTTTCTACCTTATTTTCAGCAGAAGACATAATTAAGAAGGCAAGAGCAATACCAGCTGAATAGATGAATGGGTAAATGATCCCTTTAATCAACTGTCCCATTTCTACAGAGTTGAATCCAAACTCACCTACAAGAAGGTATCTGAAAACGAAGAATAAAACAACAAATATTCCTCCGGTGATTCCTAAAGCCTGGCCAGAAAATTTAGCAGTTTGTGTTTCTCCTTCTTCGAAGTCAGCACTTGTATTGTTTTTTGGTAATCCCCCGATTGGTCTTCCCTCCGGAGTTACTACATATTTGTTTTTAAGAATAAAGAAGGTTACAGTTCCGATTACCATTGCAATAGAAGCTGCTAAGAATCCCCATTTGAAAGCAAAGATATCTCTTACCCCAGTTGTAGCATCTTTTACGTCTCCTAAGTATGGACAGATAAACTGACCTAAGAATGCCCCAATATTGATCCCCATATAGAAAATGGTAAAAGCAGAATCCAGTTTAGATTTTTCCTGCTTTGGATAAAGGCTTCCTACCATTGAGGAAATATTCGGTTTGAAGAATCCGTTACCGAAAATGATCACGAATAATGCCAGCCACATGATAAGTTTAGCACTTCCAATATCTGCTGAGAAAGTAGAGGCACTGATGAATAATAAGAACTGGCCGATAGCCATTAATGATCCTCCGATGATGATAGCGTATCTGTTTCCTATATATTTGTCAGCAATAAATCCTCCCAAAAGAGGTGTTAAATAACATAAAGCTAGAAATCCACCATAGATGATCGCTGCATCAGCTTCTTTTATTAATAAGGAATTTACCATGAAGAGCGTCAAAAGAGCTCTCATTCCATAAAAGTTGAAACGCTCCCACATTTCTGTTCCGAAAAGAACCCATAATCCTTTAGGATGCCTGGAATTCTTATTCTCTACAAATTCATCCGGTTTCGGACTCAATGCTTCAATATTATCCATTTCTATTGTTAATTTTTGTTAAGACTGACAAATATAGTTTATTTTGGGTTTTTGGCAAGGTTTTAATTTTATTTTTAAATAAAAAAGCTGCAGGACTAGTCCGCAGCTTGGTTATCGTTATAATATTGAGCAATTTAATGCCCTTTTTCTGTCATGATTTTATTCAGTCTTTTTAACATAGAAAGACCCAAAAGTGTAGCAAATATTAACAAAGCGAAGTTAACAAGGAAATAATTCGTTTTGTTTTCGTAGCTGTACCATGTACTGGCCAAAATTCCTGAAAGTTTATTTCCAACAGAGTTAGCCAGGAAAAATCCTCCCATCATCAATGCTGTAATTCTTGCAGGAGAAAGTTTAGATACAAAAGAAAGTCCCATTGGAGACAAACATAATTCCCCGATGGTAATCACTCCGTAGCTGGCCACCAGCCATAGAGGAGAGACTTTTACAGATCCATTATCTCCGGCTATCACTGCTAAAACCATCACGAGGCAGGAAAGTCCGGAAATAAATAATCCTAAAACAATCTTAGTTGGTGTTAAAGGCTCTTTGCCTTTTCTTCTCAATAGCGCCCAGAATCCTACGATAACTGGAGTCAAAGCAATAACCCAGAATGGGTTGATAGATTGGAATAATTCTGTATTGTAAAGATATACTTTGTTTTCCGGATTTTTCTCAAGAACAGCACGCTGTTCGGGGGATATGTTTTTAAAGTAAACATCTTTTCCCATTTCCTTTTTAGTTTCCCCATTATCATCTTTTTGAGAACGGAACTGATTGTCATAAACAGGAGTTTCTTTATCTTCATAACTTTTCCCTTCCACCATATAAATTCCTTCCAGTGGCTTTTCAAGAGAAGCAGGAACACTTCTGTCGGTATAATAATTCGCCCATCTTGTTAGAGCTGTGCCGTTTTGTTTGAAAACAGCCCAGAAGAACATACTGATCAGGAATACAGAAAGTAATGCCCCGATAGATGCTTTTTCATCAGGTTTAGCTTTAAAGTAAAGAGATGCATAAAAATAAATAACGGGTATACATGCGAAAATAAAGGCGTCTGTACTGTCACTTCCGAAAATATTAGCAGGAATAAACCAGCCTATTGCTCCGGCAACGATAGCAGGAACAAATACTTTGATCAGAATTTCTGAAAGCTTGGTATCTCCTTCCTGTACAGGTTTCATCTGTGCAGCATGGATATAATGCTTTCTTCCTATTGTAAAAATAACCATTCCGATAAGCATTCCTACACCCGCGGTGATGAAAGCTTCACCCCAACCGAATTTATTACGCATGAAAGCCGCAATAATGTTACAGATAAATGCCCCGATATTGATCCCCATGTAGAAGATATTATATCCGGAGTCTTTATTCGCTTTGTAAGGTTCTTCAGAATAGAGGTTTCCTAGTAATGTTGAAATAGTAGGCTTAAAGAAACCATTTCCGATGATAATTAATGCCAGAGAAGCATAAAACAAAGGCAAATCTTTAAAAACACCCATTCCTATATATCCTGCAGCCATTAAAAAACCTCCAAGATAAATAGATTTAATATATCCTAACACTCTGTCTGCCAGGAATCCTCCAATAAATGGAGTCAGATAAGTTAAGGCAATATAAGTTCCGAAAATGTCATCAGCAGTTTTATCCGGAAGTCCAAGTCCGCCTTTCATGCCCGTAGGCTCAATAACATATAGAACAAAGATTCCAAGAATCAGGTAGTACCCGAAACGCTCCCACATTTCTGTAAAAAAGAGATAGGGCAGCCCTTTAGGATGTTTAGTCTTCATATAATCAATTTTCAAATTTCCCAAAAATAGCTTTTTAATTTTAATTGATAAAATAAATAATACGCGCATAAATGATTAATGAAATAAATATAAAATTTTAAGTGTAAAGAGTGATTTATATTGCTGAATTTAACTTGTACACAGAATATAAATAGTGTAAATAACGGCTTGTACACAGAATATACAAATTAATTTCTCTGTTAAGTGATATTTGTTTTCTAGTTTCGAAGTGTCAATAGTGACATGTAATTAAAAAACATTTATTATGAAAAATTTAAAAAAGATTTCGAGAGAAAAATTAAAAAGTGTCCAAGGAGGTTTAAAAGATTTTTGTCAGCCGGGAGCTGGTGATATATGTGCACAATATGGATTGGAATGTGGCTTTTGGTATACGGTACAAAATGGACAGGTGGTTGAGTCCCATAATGCGTGTATGTAATGATGTTGACCTGAATAACAGGTTTTTAAAGAGGTACAATTAGTATCTCTTTTTCTTTATTCTCTATACTGAATACTACTTAAACTGTCATGAAAGCATTACTTTTTATCTTATTATTCATATCGAATATTTTGGCTGCACAGAATATTACTTTTATATATGAACTTATCTTTAGAACTGAAAAAAAAGATGTAAAACAAGAATATTATTATCTGGATGTTCTGGGTAAGCAATCTGTTTTTAGATCAGAAAAAGCACGTGAAGCAGACTCATTAATGCAAAAAAATGGGTATTGGCAGAGGCGTCAACCTATTTTTGAGAATATGTATTCATTCAAAAACTTAATCAGTAATACAGTTTATAAAAGTATTACACACCCCTCAATGTATGATTTATATTATATTAACATTGATGATAAACTACAATGGCAGATTCTGTCTGATACAATGAAAATTGGTGATGTGGAATGTCAGAAAGCTGTAACAGAGTATGGTGGACGCAAATGGATTGCCTGGTTTGATCATGCAAGCCCACTACAGGATGGACCTTATATATTTTATGGACTTCCGGGTTTAATTATTAAACTTTCAGACGAACAGAGGGATTTTGATTTTAACCTTATTAAAATTAAAAAGTCTGATAAAAATAATATGTTCTATTTACGAAAGGGAAAAGAAATAACCTGGGATGTTTATAAGAAATTACAAATTGACTATTACAATGATCCATTGGCTGAAATTAAAATCAGAAATATAAAAACAAAAATTGGCGATGCTAATGGAAATCCTGTTAATCTAAGTTTTAAAGAAATTACAGAAAGTATTCAGAATCAGATAAAAGGAGGTGGCAATCCTATAGAATTGGATAAAGCAGTAAAATATCCTTAACCAATTAACTATGACTTATCCTTTTAATTAATATCTTTATCAATGACACGGAATACCCGGTTCAGTATGAAAGAGCAGATCTGGAGTTCTTTATCCCGGAATTATTATCTGAAAATTAAATTATTATGAAAAGCTTATTATTTTTATTGTTGGGAACAATTATTTGTTTTTCACAAAGTAACAGATTTATATATGAAGCAACTTCTAAAAAAGATTCTACTTCTGAAAATAGAATAAGGGAAAATTTCAATCTTGAAATTATTCCCGATGGTATAGTTTATTACAATAGGCTATATTATATAAATGATTCAATATTTGCAGCTAAAAATCAATACGGATATGATGGTTATAAATTGACTTCATTTCTGATAAAAAAAAATAATGATATTTCATATCAAAACTATGAATACATAGGAGATGTAAACTTCTATAAAATTAGGGAAAAAGCAGAGCAGAACTGGAAAATTTCAGATAGTATCAAAATATTTAGAGGCTATCAGGTTCAAAAAGCGGTAACGGATTTTGGAGGAAGGAGCTGGATCGCATGGTTTACCAAAGATATCCCGATTCCTTACGGACCCTATAAATTCAATGGTTTACCCGGATTGATTATGGAATTGTATGATACAAAAAAGAATTATTACTTTAAAGTTATCAAAAGTGAGAAAATTCCTGAGGATTATAAACGGGTTTCATTAGATAATTCGATACCTAGGGCAATTCCCGTTACTCAGAAAGATTTAAATAAACTAAGGCTGGATCTTTATTCCAATCCCTTTAAATATGTCTTGAATGGAAATCTGACCATGCGCGAAGGGCAAAAATTACAGCTTGATGACGGAACAATTCTCACCAAAGAACAGCTGAAACCCGCAGAAGCCAACGAAAGAAAAAAGTTAAAAGCCTTTAATAACCCTATAGAACTGGATAAAGCGGTGAAATATCCTAAATAATAAAAATTCCTTTCAGAATTTCTGAAAGGAATTTTTTATGAGTTATAAATTTGATATTATAGATTATTCAGGATGAAATCCGTCATTTTCTGATACAGCTGAGGTCTTGTCTGTCCACCGTAAATTCCGTGGTTTTTATCAGGATAAGCCATGAAATCAAACTGCTTTTTATTTTGAATCAAAGCTTCAGAGAATTCCATAGAGTTCTGGAAGTGAACATTATCATCTGCCGTTCCGTGGATTAATAAGAATTTTCCTTTCAACAGATTTGCGTATTCCGTAGGAGAGTTTTTATCATATCCATCCGGGTTTTCCTGAGGCGTTCTCATAAATCTTTCAGTGTATACAGAGTCGTAATATCTCCAGTTGGTTACCGGTGCTACAGCAATTCCTACTTTGAAGACATCAGCTCCTTTCGTCATGGCTAAACTTGTCATATAACCACCAAAGCTCCATCCGAACATTCCGATTCTGCTTTTGTCAATATAAGATTGGTTTCCGAACCATTTGGCTGCGGTGATCTGATCTTCAATCTCATATTTTCCTAAATTCATATACGTTACTTTCTTGTATTTTGCCCCTTTATAGCCTGTTCCACGCCCGTCTACACAAGCTACAATATATCCTTTTTGAACAAGGTGATTGAACCACATTGCATTTCCGTTGTCCCATGAATTGGCAACCTGCTGAGATCCCGGTCCTGAATACTGAAACATAAATAGAGGATATTTTTTATTCGGATCAAAGTTTTTAGGCTTCATAACCCATGCGTTCATCTGGTCACCTGCCGCATTAGGAATCGTAATGAATTCTTTTTCAACAAAATTATCATTCTTTAATTTCTGTAACTGATCGTTGTTGTTCTGAAGCTCTTTCACTGCTTTTCCGTTACCGTCTTTTAAAACATAGGTATGAGGCTTAGATGCTGTAGAAGATGTTTCAATGAAATAATTATAGTTTTTGCTGAAGTTCGCAGAGTTGTTTCCTTCTGCATTAGAGATCAGCTGAGTTTTTCCGTTTTCAATATTGACTTTGGAAATCACTTTATTAATGCTTCCTTTTTCAGTAGTCTGAACATAAATTTCTTTAGACTTTGGATTAAAACCATAATAATCCGTTACCTCCCAGTTTCCTTTTGTGATCTGCTTTTTAAGCTTACCGTCTTTGTCGTACCAGTAAAGGTGGCGGTTTCCGTCTCTTTCAGAAGCCCAAAGGAAAGAATCATCCTCAAGGAATTCTAAAGTAGGACTGTCCGTATCAATCCATTTATCATCTGTTTCAGTAAATAATTTCTGAACAGATCCTGTTTTAGTATTTACCTTTAAAATATCTGAAGCGTTTTGAACTCTCTCAGAAGTAATTAAAACAATTTCATCCGGTTTTGCAGTCTGGAATACATTCGGGATGTAGTAGTTTTTGAAAGAACCTAAGTTCAGCTGCATTGTTTTCCCATTGTCAAGACGGTATAGCTGTGCTGAAACGACTGAGTTTTTTTCACCCGCTTTAGGATATTTATAACGCATTTCAGCCGGATAAAGGCTTTTTCCGTAGATAGGAATGTAGATTTCCGGAACCTGGCTTTCATCAGACTTTACAAATACAATAGCATCAGAATTTTTTGTCCATTCATATTGTCTTGCATGCCCGAATTCTTCTTCATACACCCAGTCTGCCAAACCATTCAGGATTGAATTCTTTTTACCATCAGTAGTAATCTGGGTAATTTTTCCTGAGCTAAGATCCTGATAGAAAAGATTATTGTCAGAAATAAAGGCCACTTTTGTAGCATCCGGCGAAAATGTAGGCTCCTGAACCGGTTTCCCTTCATTCAGGCTGATTACTTTTCCGGATTTTAAATCTTTTACATCAAATTTTCCCAGGAAAGAATGTCTGTAAATAGGCTGGCTTCCTGTCTGTAAAAGAATCTTAGATTCATCATCAGAAAAAATATAGCTTTCAAATTTCCCGTCCACAAGATTTCCTTCCTTCTGTGAAGTTTTATAAGAATATTTTGCAATTCCTGAAGATTCAATCACGAGATAATTTTCTCCGTTCTTCATGGAAGTGATTCCTGCAATCCCTTTTCCACGGTAATATCCTGAATATATTTTATCTAAAGTGATTTCCTGTGCTGACACATTTTGAAATACTGCCGCAACAGTAAGAGTTAAGAATAGTTTTTTCATTTCTAATAGTAATGGATTTCAAAGATAATAATTTTATTAAAATGTATAAAAAAGCTTTTCAAATGAGCTTTTTGGCAAAAAAATTGAATATCATATTATATAATCAAATCAAATATTAATTATGGAAACGAATGCATACAACCAGAAGCTGAACCGTTATGTATTAAGCGATCAGATTGTTTATACAGGTTTTTCCAGTTTTAAGGACGCTGAAGAATGTGCTCAAAAAAAAGGAGGAACATTGGCAGAAGTAGTATTCAGAGACGGAAATGATAATCCTGAAATTACTGATGAAGCAGGGTTGATAGAGAAAAAAATTCATTACTATGTGTATGCAGGCGATGAGTATAAATTTATTCATTCATCAGATCCGGGATTCAGAAAATACGCGGATGAACTGCAGAAAATAAAAGCAAGTAATGATAAAACCAGCCCTGATGAGCGATACTTTGCCAATTTTGAAATTGAAAATATAGAAGATCCGATTATTGTAATCAAAAATGATCATTTTGAATCGGTAACTTCTAGAGAGCGTTCAAAATATTTGAAACATGCCTGTGTTTATGAATTAGGGGTATCCCTGCCAAAATCTTAAAAAATCTGATCATGAGCAAGACTAAATATTCAGAAAAAGCTCAGGACAAAGTAGGAAAAGTAATGCACGAATTTAAGGAAGGAAAATTAAAGTCTTCTTCCGGAAAGAAAGTGACAAGCAGAAAACAAGCCGTAGCCATCGGTATTTCTGAAGCGAGGGAAAAAGATATGAAAGTACCATCGAAAAAAAATAAGTAATTCATCATCCGGAAAGATAAACTTTCCGGATTTTTTTTATATTCTATATTTCATGTATTTCGAATAATTGAGAGGAAGTGAGATAAAAGCAAGGCATGGAAAATCAGCTGATCTGTTTTTTTAACTGTGTTTTTTTTTATGTCTTGATGCTGTTGGGATTTATAAAATACTGTAAATGTGTATTTTGTGTTATTGATGTATATGTGATGTAGTTCACTTTGCAAGAGTTTGTTCTTTTTTGTTGCAAATTTGCACCACATCCATAACTCATTATATCTTATTTCAAAATAAAACACAAATGATGAAAAAAGACTCCTTAATGTTTTGTGGATGTTTAAAGTTTTTCTTTATCCAGTGTTTAATCGATAAACAACCTTGGGAAGCTTTTCTTTGCTGCCACAATGCAACTTACATTCTTACAAGGCTGATTATGTAAAATAATTGATATGTTTGGATTTTCAACTTTAAAATCAATATATATTCTTCTATTGATTTTACCATTTAGCATCATTGCAGGACAGTCGCAAAAAAAATCTAACCCCAATGTAATCTTTATTGTCGTTGATGACCTTAGGCCGGAACTGGGAGTTTACGGTAATTCAATTATTAAAACACCCAATATTGATAAGCTGGCAAGAAGAGGTACCACTTTCACAAATGCGTATTGCCAGGTGGCTGTTTGCGCTCCTTCCAGAGCAAGTGCTTTAACAGGCTTACGGCCGGATTCCACCAAAGTATGGGTATTGGGAGAAGAATTTCGCAAAATACATCCTGATGTGGTAACGATTCCTCAACAGTTTGAAAAATTCAATTATCATACAGTATCCATCGGAAAGATTTTTCATAATCATATGCCAGATTCTATCTCTTTCCGGGAGCCTGATCTCCGTCCTGAAGAATATGCTGTTAAAAATATGATAGACAGAGATGCCGAATCTTTTTATTTCAGCGGAGAACTTAAAACTGAGCTTGCTGCCAAAAGACTGGAAAGATTAGCCAAAGATCCTAAAAGATATGGTAACGGTTGGGCATATGGACGTTCTGTAGAAGTTGCAAACTGTCCTGATGACTCATTGTATGATGGAGCTCAGACATCACTTGCCATTCAAACGATCAACCGTATTAAAAATAAAAAGAAACCCTTCTTTCTGGCATTGGGTTATTTCAGACCGCATTTACCATTTGTAGCTCCTAAAAAGTACTGGGACCTTTATGATCCTATGGAAATACCAATGGCAGATAACCGTTTTATTCCGTTCAATGCACCAAGCATGGCCATGTATAACCAAAAAGAGATGACTGCTTGTTATGACCTTGAATATGTAAAACATCCTGCCTACTTCAGAATGCCGGAAAAAGAAGCCAGAATGCTAAAACATGGGTATTATGCTTCTGTAAGTTATGTTGATGCCTGTATTGGACGACTTGTAGATGAGCTTGAAAAACAAAAATTAATAGATAACACCATTATTGTATTATGGGGAGACCATGGCTGGAAATTAGGAGAACATAATGCATGGGGGAAACAGACTAATTATTTAAATGATACCCGTGTTCCACTTATTGTTTATGCGCCCGGAATGAAAAATCCAGGAAGTAAAAGCAATGAACTGGTAGAGATGGTAGATCTTTATCCTACCCTCTGTGATCTTGCAGGAATAGAAACTCCCTCTTATCTGCAAGGAGTAAGCTTTAAAAAACTTCTGAATGAAAATAGTGTGGAATGGAAAGGAGCTGTATTCAGTCAGTTTTTGCGGCCGGCCGGGGAAGGAATAGATCTTAATAAAAAAAATTACATGGGATATTCAATGGTGACCAAAAGCTATCATCTGATAGAGTGGTATTATTGGGATAAAGTAACCCAAAAGCCTGGAGAACTTGTGGCTCGGGAACTTTATAATCTTAGTTCAGATCCAAAAGAGAATTTCAATGTTGCAGTTTATCCGGAAAACAAAGATATCCTGGAAAAGCTTTCTGAGCAACGTAAAAAAGGATGGAAACAAGTGAAAGATAAGCTGATAACAACTAAATCTTATCAATAAAAGAAAATTTGGACCTCATGAAGAATTTCAATTTTTTAAAAATAGTATTCATTATATCGATTTGTAATTGTATAACAATAAGTGGTGGAAGTTTCCATAAAGATAATCCTAAACCTAAAAAAAGTATAAGATCCAATGTAAAGCAAACAAGACCCAATATCCTGTTTATTCCTATTGATGATTTAAGACCTGAAATGGGCTGCTATGGAAACACTGTTATAAAAACGCCTAATATGGATAAGCTTGCAGCAAAAGGAGTCGTTTTTAATAGAGCATACTGTCAGCAGGCGGTATGTAATCCTTCTAGAGCAAGCCTTCTTACAGGTTTGAGACCAGATTCTGTACGTGTATGGGATCTTCAGACAGATTTCAGGAAAAACCTGCCGGATGTAATCACTCTTCCTCAGGCATTCAAGAATAACGGTTATTATACGGTAGGGATAGGAAAAACCTTTCATAATAATTTTCCTGATGATAAGTCCTGGAATGAAGAGGTTCATGTAGCCGGATATCCTTTTGATCCGGACGCTGTGTACCAGATGGAAAAAAACAAGATGATTCAGAAGGAAAAAGAACTTGGTCTTCAAAAAATTGGAAAAGCCAGGCCTGATGCCTATGGATTTGTCTATACAAAGGCTAATTCCGTTGAAATGGCAGACGTTGATGATGATGCCTATTATGACGGAGCGCAAACCACAATGGCTATTCAAAAGCTGAAAGAATTAAAAGGAAAAGATAGGCCTTTCTTTTTTTCAGTAGGTTATTACCGTCCGCATTTACCCTTTAACGCTCCTAAAAAGTACTGGGATTTGTATAACAGAAACGATATACCGCTTGCGAAAAATCAATTCATGCCAGAAAATGCTCCGGAATTTGCCGTACATGGGGATACTGAACTGAGAGCGTATACTGATAGATCTGATCTGCCTTTACCTTCAGAAAAACCTTATGATATTGAAAAGCAGCGGGAACTTCTCCATGGATATTACGCGTCTGTTTCTTATACGGATGCTCAGATAGGAAGACTGTTAAAAGCACTTGACGAACTGGGGCTTAGTGAAAATACCATTATCGTACTGTGGGGAGATCATGGCTGGAAACTGGGAGAGCATAACAGCTGGTGTAAACAGAGCAACTATGAGATTGATACCAGAGTACCGCTTATTATCAGTGGGGCAGGAGTAAAAGCAAAAGGAAAAACAAGCGATGCTCTTACAGAATTTGTTGATATTTATCCCACTTTATGCGATATGGCGGGAATAAAAATACCTGATTATCTTCAGGGGGCCAGTATGAAACCTCTGCTTACAGATCCTGCCCGTGCATGGAAAACAGCAGCCTACAGCCAGTTTTTACTAGGGAGATTTGGAGTAAAAGCCAGAGGGGTACAAAATGTAGAAAGAATGGGATACGCCATCCGTACGGATCGTTACAGATATGTAGAATGGTTTGAATGGAATAAAGATACTGAAAAGCGAGGAGCCTATCTGGCCAGAGAACTGTATGATCATAAAAATGACCCTGATGAAAATGTGAATATCGCTGAAGAAATTTCTTCTAAAAAGCTGGTTAGCCAATTGTCATCACAGATGCAGAAGGGATGGAGGTATAGCAAGCCGAAATCATAAAAACCTGTAAATATTCAGATTAAAATGAGGTTTTCCATAATAAAAAAGATGATGATATGCATAGGTGCATTAAGTTTTTTATCTTCCTGTAATAAGAATAAAATCTTAAAACCGGAGGAAGAGAAACCGGGACACACCTGTATGAATGTGCCGAAGCGGTTAGGAGCTGCAGAGTCTTCCCATATCCGTTTTAACGGGAAAATTTCTCTGGAAGGAATGGTATTTATTCCCGGGGGTGAATTTGACATGGGAGGGGATAACAGCCAGGCTGATGCAGATGAATATCCCAAACACAGAGTAAAAGTTTATCCGTTCTATATGGATATAACCGAAGTAACAAATGAACAGTTCCGCAAATTTGTAAATGCTACAGGATATATCACAACGGCAGAACGTAAACCCGATTGGGATGAATTAAAAAAAAACCTGCCTGAGGGTACTCCGAAACCTCCGGATAGCTTGCTGGTAGCTGCTTCATTAGTATTTAAACCCACAAGTAAACCTGTAAATCTGAATGACTTCAGCCAGTGGTGGAAATGGGTAAAAGGTGCTAGCTGGAAGCATCCTCAGGGGCCGGCAAGTAATATTGAAGGAAAAGACAATTATCCCGTGGTACATGTAAGCTGGGATGATGCACAGGCATACTGTAAATGGTCAGGTAAACGCTTGCCCACAGAAGCAGAATGGGAATTTGCAGCACGGGGCGGACTAAAAAATAATATTTATCCATGGGGAAATGAACCCATCAATGCAGGAGTTCCTAAAGCGAACAGCTGGGAAGGAAAATTTCCCTACCTTAATGATAAGAAAGACGGCTATAGTACCCTTGCTCCTGTACAATCATTTAAAGCCAACGGATATGGCCTGTATGACATGGCTGGAAATGTTTGGGAATGGTGCAGCGATTTATACAATTATGATTACTATAAAAAACTGGAAGGCAGCCTCGTTCTGAATCCTCAGGGTGCAGACAGGTCTTATGACCCTCAGGAACCGTATAGTGTAAAACGCAGCCTGCGTGGAGGAAGCTTTTTATGTAATGATAGCTATTGCAGCGGATACAGAGTAGCCCGCCGCATGAAAAGCAGCCCTGATACAAGCCTTGAACACACCGGATTCAGATGTGTTCAGGATATTGCTCATTAATTCTATTGCTGATTATAGAGGATTCTGTAATATTCATCCGCCATTCTGTCACTGTTGAAATGATCTTTCACATCATTCATTGCATTGTACTGGATTTTTCTCCATTCGTCAGGACGGTCGTAATAGGTTGGGAGAATTTCATTTTCAAGAATTTCATACAATTTATTTAAATCATAATTATCCTGTTCGTAAATACTCATGTTCAGATAATCTGCTTTGGGAACTACAAAAGAGTTTTCTCCGTGCCTGGCAAATTCCGGGATCCAGCCATCATCTGTGGATAAATTTACAGATCCGTTCATGGCAGCCGTCATACCGGAAGTTCCGGAAGCTTCCCTTGGAACTCTTGGATTATTAAGCCATACATCAGAACCCTGTTTTAAAGACTTGCTTAAAGAAAGCTCATACCCTGTAAGAACAGCAATATTCTTATGGTTTTTACTTTCTTCAACCAGTGTATTGAACGTAGAAATGGCAGAATAGTCCATTGGGTAAGGTTTCCCTGCCCAGATGATCTGTACCGGATATTTTGGATTATTCAGAAGTCTGTAGAATCTTTCCTTATCATGTAAAAGAAGTTCTGCTCTCTTATAGCCTGCAAATCTTCTGGCCCATACCATCGTAAAGACATTAGGATTAAATAAATTTCCTGTCTGATCTGCAACAATACTGAACAGTTTTTTCTTCAGATATTTTTTGCGGAAATCGAAAACTGTACTGTCGTTTTCATCCTTTGCATTGTATAAAGGTTTATCAGACCAGTATTTAAATTCCTGAGCATTGGTAATAGAAGTGATCTCACAGATTCCCGGATATTTACTCCACATGGCTCTGGAAACTACACCATGAAGCTGGGAAACTCCATTGGCCATTCTGGCCATTCTTAATGCGCAGAGAGAGTGATTAAAACGGTCGTCATCAGATCCTTCAATATTTTTTACTTCTTCCATACTGTATCCGGAAAAATAGGACATATCATAGCATAATCTGAAGCTATGCTTTTCATTCCCTGCTTCCTCAGGGGTATGAGTGGTGAAAACAAGTTTTTCTTTAACTTTATTAAGATCTCCGTTATATTTTCTCAGAAGATAAAATGCTGCAGGAAGTCCATGGGCTTCATTAAGATGATACACCTCTCTTTCAATATTCATTTCATCCAGTAACTTGGCTCCTCCTTTTCCCAATAAAATATATTGAGCAAGCTTTGTAGATTCATTGGCATCATACAACTTGTGACAGATTGTTTTCGAGACATGATCATTTTCCGGAACATCTGTAGAAAGGAAAAACATGGGTGCCGTATTGAAGATTTCAGGATCAAGGTACCATACTTTTACCCAAACCGGAGCACTGTGGATTTCGATTTGGAATTTTATTCCGGTATCTTCAAGAAAACTGTACATTTTTCTCGTCCATACAGGCTGTAAAGACTGGTCGTGGTTTCTTGCCTGGTCATAATAGCCAAATTTCCACAGGATACCGATTCCAATAAGATCCTGCTTAAGGTTATAAGCACTTCTCATGTGAGATCCTGCCAGAAAGCCAAGTCCTCCGGAATATATTTTAAGTACCTGCTCAAGAGCAAATTCCATGGAGAAATAGACGGTCTTTTTTGAATATTGAGGATTGATAGTGTAGGGTATTCTGAAATTCCTGAAATCCATAAGTGTGGGTTTGTGTTTAAAAAGACAAAGGTATTAATTATGAAAATAAACTTTACATTAATTAATCGATAAATTAATTTAAAAACTAAGTATTGAATTGTTTTTTTACTTACCTTTAAGAGTGTAAATTTTTGATTATCAAAAACTTTTAATGATGAAAGCCATTGGCTGCATGTGTTCTTTAATTAAATAAAAAAATCACACATGAAAAAGACGTTTTCTGAAGAAGATCTGATAAAGAATCTTAGTTTATACTATCTTAATCGGCATTTGAAAAAAAAGCCAATGGAAAAGTATCACCGTACCATAGATGAATCTCCGCTGCATGACCGTGAAAAGTACAGAAAGAAATCCGAGATTCTTCTTCTCAACTCTTTTATGCATCATTTCCCCGAAGTTAAATTTGAAAACCTTACCTGCGAGAGTCCAGACTTTATCGCCAAGTTCAACGACAAAAAAATCGGAATAGAACTGACCGAAGTAATCAATCATCTGGAAATGAAAAAAGTAGAAAGTACTTTGAATAAAATGTTCCGTCAGGCAGAAATACTATTAGAACAGGAAGACACTACGAAATATCGTGGTGTTTATTTTTTGGAATTCCACCCGGAAACGAAATTTGACAATCTCGAAGTACAGCAGGAAAACATCATCAGTATTTACAAGAGTATCAAAAAAAATAAACCAGCAGGCTGTGTGAAAAGTCTGAGAAAATCTTTTCACCGCAGAAATGTTTTTATCACTCATGAATACAGCATGAATCTGTTTGATGAGCTTTGCTCGGAAAAGATTCTGGAACTTATTGAAAAAAAGAACGAAAAATTCCCATATTATGACACCTCTGTGGATGAATGCTGGCTGGTTATTGTTTCCGATATGAATTCTATTGCCTCAAGATATACTTTCATTCAGGATAAAGAACATCTGAAAGAAGTAAAAAGCCCTTTCCATAAAATATTTCACCTGGAAAATCTCTGTGGAAATATTACAAGTATAAAATAAAGTGAATGTTAATTGTTTTTGATTATTTTGTTATGTAATTTAATATAGTGCATATTATTTTAATTTATTTGATATTTTAATTTGTAATCGTTTAAAATTGTTTAGATTTTATTGTTTTTATTTAAAATAAGGTTATATTTGATGGGTGTTGATTATCAATACAATGTGTAACTGATATAACCATAAAAACATTAAATCTATGAGGAAACTTCTACTTTTCATACTTCTATGTCTCTCTCATACTTTCTATGCTCAGGCAGACTGTGCTACTGCACTCTCTGTTTGTGGAAATTCAAATATCACGTATAGTCCTACCGGTTATGGTAATATAAAAGAATTGGTCAACTCCGGAAGTTGTATAGATTTTACGGGAGAACACAACTCAATCTGGTATAAAATTACAATCGCTACAGGAGGTACACTTACCTTCGACCTTGTTCCGAATAATCCGGATGCCGATTATGACTGGGCGATTTTTGGTCCTAATGTAACCTGTGGAAGTTTAGGGTCGCCGATACGCTGTAATGCAGCAACAGTTATCGGACCCGGACCCGCTACAGGATTGAATATGACAAGCACAATTTTAAGCGCTGCAGGAGGTTCTCTGACTCCTTATTGTAAATATCTTGATGTTTTGCCAGGGCAAACATATTACTTGTTTATTGACAACTGGGTGAGCAGTACCAGTTCCACTACAGCTCCATTTTCTTTAACGTGGGGAGGAACTGCAACACTGGCTTCACCATTTACAGATCCGGCTATTCAGACACAGCCATTTAATCCTCCCGGAATTCCGGCTGCAAATCCTGCTGATCCAAGAGAAGTGGTCATCTGTTCTGCTACAGCATTATTCGATTTTTCTACATTATCCTCAGGAATTCTTAATGGAAATCAAAACTTTGGGGTAAGTTATCATCTGAGTCAGAATGATGCCTTAACGGGGAATAATCCCATTACAACACCTATCACGGTAAATACGACAACTGTCTATTACTACAGCATCAATTATACCGATCCAACCAATACGTCTAATCCGCTCAATAAATGTAAACAGGTTGGATTATTTAAATTTAAAAATGGATCTATTACAGCGAAAAACGCAACTTTGACCCAATGCAACAATAATAATGCAGGCACAGCTTTATTTGATTTAACTACAGCGGACGTTATTGGAAACCCAAATGTTACTAAGAAATATTATCCCACAATGGCGGATCTCAATGCCGGAACCAATGAGATTACCACCCCAATGGCATTTGTTTCTGCAGAAGGTATTATCTACGTGAAGGTGATCTCAGAATTTGGTTGTACTGCAGTAGCACAGATTACTTTGAAATTTTATCCGGTAGTGGTAGTGAATGAAACAACCCTGAGATCATGCTTCATCGAAGCCAGCCCATCCACAGCTTCTTTCAATCTTGTCAATGCTTCGGTAACTGGGCAAACTAATCCTACAAAAAAATATTATCCTTCATTAACGGATGCTCTTAATCAGACCAATGAAATCCTGAATCCCAATAATTACATTGCACCTAATGGATTTGTGTATATAAGAGTTTCTAATGCTCAGGGATGTTATAATGTAGCTAAGGTTACTTTAATTGTTATTCCACCTGTATATTCTGATAAACTTAAAGATGTGACTATTTGTGCAGAAGATCAGACCACTCTGGACGCAGGTCCCGGATTTAAAAGCTACGAGTGGAGTACAGGAGCAACTACACAAACGATCAAAGCCGGAATAGGAGTATACTGGGTAAAACTTAAAACAGGAGAATGTGTTACAACACAAACGGTAAAAGTACTTCCTTCCGAACAGCCTGTTGTTTCCGGTATTGATATCTCAAATAATACCATCACAGTATCTGTAATAGGAGGAACTCCGGCTTATAAATATTCAATAGATAATATCATCTGGCAGGATTCCAATGTATTCAGTAATCTTTCAAGAGGAGATCATAAAGTCTATGTAAAAGATGCTTATGACTGTGATCCGATAGAAATAGGAATTGTTGTCCCTAATCTGATCAATGTGATTACCCCTAATGCAGATGGAATAAATGATGTGATCGATTATTCCGCCTTGGCAAACAAACAAAACCTGATCATGAATGTCTTTGACCGCTATGGAAATAAAATCTTCCAGGCAGACCAATCCAATGGCTATAAATGGGATGGTATCCAGGGAGGAAGAAGAGTCCCTACAGGAACATATTGGTATTCTATCACATGGAATGAAAATGATAAAAAGAATACAGCCATTAAATTCACAGGTTGGGTATTGGTGAAAAACAGAGAATAGTCAATAAAACAGATAGAAAAAACCACTTCAATTGAGGTGGTTTTTATTTTTAAAAGTTGTTAAATTAGATATCAAAATAGAAAGAATGAAAGACCTGTTTGTAAAACGCTTTGAATACTATAAATCTCTTGGTGATAAAACCTTTGAACAGTTAACAGATGAGCAGATGTTCTGGCAGTATAATGAAGAAAGTAATTCTATTGCCATCATTGTGAAACATCTTGCAGGAAATATGCTTTCGAGATGGACCAATTTTCTTACTGAAGACGGAGAGAAATCCTGGCGTAACCGCGATGGAGAATTTGTCAATACATTTACAACGAAAGAAGACATTCTTGAATATTGGGAAAAAGGCTGGGCCTGCCTTTTTGATGCTCTTGATAAAATAAACGAGGAGAATCTCTATTCCACAACGTACATCAGAGGAGAAGCACATCCGGTTATTGATGCCGTTCTTCGTCAATTGGCACATTATCCTTACCATATCGGTCAGATCGTTTATATTGCCAAAATGATAAAGAATGAAGATTGGAACACACTCTCTATTGCCAGAAACCGATCTCAACAGTTTAATACAGAAATGAAAACCAAATTTTCAAATCAGGATCCAGCTGCCAATTCATCGCCCGTCTGCTTTCAAAACAGCCCCGAAGTAAGAGACGAATATAAACAATAGATTGAATCAATCTTGGATTCTTATTAAAATTACTATCTTTGCACCCATAAAATTCAGGAGTAACAAATGTCTACTTTTCACAGAACTGCCGCGTTTCATACACTTGGCTGCAAATTAAACTTTGCAGAAACATCTACTATTGCCCGTCAATTAACAGATGCAGGTTATGATAAGGTAAGCTTTGATGAAAAAGCGAATGTGTATGTTATCAATACATGTTCTGTGACAGAAAATGCTGACCGTGAATGTAAACTTCACGTGAAAAGAGCAATGAAAGCCAATCCGGAAGGACTGGTGGTAATTGTTGGATGCTATGCACAGTTAAAACCTGAAGAAATTTCACAAATTGAAGGAGTTGACCTGGTTTTAGGAGCAAAAGAAAAATTCAATATTCTGAGCTATCTGGACGATTTGGAGAAATCTGAAAATGAAGGCGTAGTTCATTCCTGTGAAATTGAAGAAACCGATTTCTTTATCGGAAGTTATTCTATAGGAGACAGAACCAGAGCTTTCCTGAAAGTACAGGATGGCTGTGATTATAAATGTACCTACTGTACCATTCCATTAGCCAGAGGGATTTCACGTTCTGATACGATTGAAAATGTTCTCAAAAATGCCACGGAAATCGCTGCAAAAGACATCAAAGAAATTGTTCTTACAGGTGTAAATATCGGGGATTACGGTAAAGGAGAATTCGGAAATAAAAGACACGAGCATACGTTCCTGGATCTTATTTCAGAGCTGGATAAAGTAGAAGGAATAGAAAGAATCCGTATATCTTCTATTGAACCTAATCTTTTGAAAGATGAAAGTATAGAACTGGTTTCTAAAAGTAAAAGCTTTGTTCCGCATTTTCATATCCCGTTACAATCCGGAAGCGATGATCTTTTGAAAAAGATGAAACGTCGTTACCTGACCAAACTGTATAACGACAGAGTGAACAAGATCCGCGAGGTAATGCCTGATGCGGCTATCGGTGTAGATGTTATTGTAGGATTCCCGGGAGAAACAGAAGAAAGATTTATGGAAACCTATAATTTCCTTAATGAGCTTCCTATCACCTACCTTCACGTATTTACCTATTCTGAAAGAGAAAATACGGAAGCTGCCGCTATGGACGGAGTAGTTCCTGTAGCGGAAAGAAAAAAACGCAACAAAATGCTGAGAATTCTTTCTGAAAAGAAAAAAATGGCATTTTATCAGACCCAATTGGGAAAAACGCTTCCTGTTCTTTGGGAGCATGAAAATAAAGACGGGAAAATGTTTGGCTTCACAGAAAACTATGTGAGAGTCCAGAAAGACTTTGATCCGGCATCCGTAAACCAAATCGAATTTCTAAATTTAGAAAAAATCCTGTCAGATGGCACGGTTTCTGTGCAATCTTCTTACCAAAATTTTTTAGCAAAAGCGTAGGCTCTTTGCTAAAATTCCACTAAATTTATTTTTAAACTTTTAAATACTACATTCATGAGAGATAAGTTTTTATCTTGGGGAATTGTATTAGTAGTTGCTACATGGATTATAGCAATACTGATCAGAGCGCATTATTGGATACCTACGCTGTTATCCGCAATTTATGCATTGGGTGTTTACAATGCTTACCAATCGAAACATGCTATTTTGAGGAACTTTCCTGTATTGGGATACTTCAGGTATTTTTTCGAAAGTATTTCACCCGAAATGCAGCAATATTTTATTGAAAGGGAAACAGATGGGAAACCATTTCCAAGAAACCAGCGTTCTGCAGTATACAGACGTGCAAAAAATTTAAGTGATACAGTAGCTTTTGGTACGCAGCTGGAAGTAAATCACAGAAAATATGAAGGGATCAAGCATTCTATTTATGCAAAATCACCGTCAGAAGAACTTCCGAGAGTATGGGTGGGAGGAGAACAGTGTACACAGCCTTATCATGCTTCTTTATTGAATATCTCAGCAATGAGTTTCGGAGCATTGAGTGACAGAGCACAGATCTCACTGAACAGAGGCGCAAAAAAAGGAAACTTCTATCATAATACAGGAGAAGGAGGGATTTCACCTTATCATATGGAAGGAGGAGACCTTTGCTGGCAGATCGGAACAGGGTATTTCGGATGCCGTGACGCTGAAGGAAAATTCAATCCTGAATTATTTACAAAATATTCCACCCTTCCAAATGTGAAAATGGTTGAGATCAAATTATCACAGGGTGCAAAACCAGGACATGGAGGAGTGCTTCCGGGAGTAAAAAATACACCGGAAATTGCAGCCATTCGTCATGTAACACCGGGAATGACTGTTATTTCACCACCCTCACACAGTGCTTTTTCTGATGCTGCCGGATTGCTGAGGTTTGTACAGCAGTTAAGAGAACTTTCAGGAGGAAAGCCAATTGGTTTTAAACTTTGTATCGGTGATACCAAAGAATTTGAAGATATCTGTGTACAGATGAATGTTTTGAAAATTTATCCTGATTTTATAACCATAGACGGAGCTGAAGGAGGAACAGGAGCAGCACCGCCAGAATTCTCTGATGGAGTAGGGATGCCATTAGAACCCGCTTTGATCTTTGTGAACAGAACGCTTAATAACTATAATCTGAGAAGTAAATTAAGAGTGATTGCCAGCGGTAAAGTTCTTACCAGTCTTGATATTCTGAGAGCTGTTGCTATGGGAGCTGATATGTGTAATAACGCCAGAGGATTTATGTTCTCTTTAGGATGTATCCAGGCATTGAGATGTAACTCAAATAACTGTCCTACGGGAGTAGCAACTCAGGATAAAATGCTTATTAAAGGACTTGATGTAACGGATAAAGCTGAAAGAGTATATCACTTCCACAAAAATACACTCCATACCTGCAATGAACTGATTGCTGCAGCAGGAAGAAGCTCTTATGAAGAAGTAGACGCTACTATGTTTATGAGAGGAGATGAATTTGACCACCTTGCAGATCTATACTTCCCTGATATTTTAGGAAATGTAAAACAGAAAGCAAGACCGTAATCCATATTAAATATAACAAAAAACACGGTTAAGACGGTGTTTTTTTATAGTATGGATATTTTTTATTGCTGTTGTTCTGTTGTTTGCTTATCATCGTTAGGTCTGTCCTCTCTTCCATAAATCTGGAAGTTGAATACAAAAGATTTATTTCTGTAAGACGTATTTAAATACGGATAATGAGGATTTCTTGCAAAAGCAGCTCTGGAAGGGACAATAATGACGCCTTGTAAGTTATATGGTGTTTCACCGGTAAGATTATCAAATGCTTTGAACTTCTGTAAAGCTTCTCTGAAACCAGAAATTTGATAATAACCTGCTTTTTTTGCAGCATCAGGGCTAGTAATGGGGCTTAATATTGATCTTTTTACATAATAATACATTGGATCAATAACAGGCACACCTGTTCCGTCAATGGTATTTAAAAAAGCAGCTTTTGATGTAAATGAAGTGTTTCCATCAGAATTAACTGCCAGATAAGAGTATGCTCGTCCCATAATTTTGATAATATCATCATCCTTGATGGTTTGATTAGCTGTAGGATTTACAGGCTGAGCACCGCTCCTCATAATATAGATTGTTCCTGAAGGAAGCGTTACAGGCGATAATTCAGATAATTTCTTTTCGTTATCATCTGCTGTGTCCGTAGAGCTGAAAGCTTTTATATTACCCTGTGCATCCAGATAGTTTTCATCCATGAATTTCTTAATGGCCTGATCATCATAGGTGTTTTGCGTAGCAATGTCTTCCGGTTCTACATAAGTATCAATTGTATCATCTTTTTTACAAGCAGAAAAACACAAAGATCCTGCAAGGATATATAAAAATATTTTTTTCATTTCAAAAAACTTTAATTACTTTACAAATAATATAACGGCAAAAGTATAAAAAATTATGAGAATAGATAAATTTTTATGGAGCATTCGTTTTTATAAGACGAGAAGTATTGCAGCAGAGGAGATTAAAAAGAACAGAGTTTCTATAGGAACGTCTGCCGTAAAGTCATCTAAAGAGGTAAAAGAAGGAGATACAATTAAAATCCGTAAGAATCAGATTGATTATAAAATAAAAGTAATTCAGATCCCTAAAAGCAGAATAGGAGCCAAGCTGGTGCCTCTTCATATTCAGGACGTAACAGATAAAGAACAATACGAACTGTTGAAACTTCGTAAAATGTCACAGGACTATTACAGAAACAAAGGTGAGGGAAGGCCTACCAAAAAAGACAGAAGAGATATGGATGGTTATGTAGGAAACGATATCGACTCCGATTTTACAGACTGGGATGATTTCTTCGGAGAGACTGGCGGTGAAGGTGAGGATGAAGATTAATATAAAAAGTAAAAAAGCTCTAGAGATAGAGCTTTTCTATTATTTCGTTGACAATGTCTTCCGGTTCTCTGGAATCTGTCCCTACAGTGAATTGCGCTTTGCTGTAGAATTGATTTCTTTCAAATAAATGTTTGGCTATAAATTCCGGCAGGTCTTCATCAGATATATTGGCAATTAATGGCCTTTTTTCTTTCTGCTTTGAAAGCCTTTCCACCAATGTTCCTACTCCTGTTCTTAAAAAAACACTCTTGGAGTTGTGATTAATGATCTCCATGTTATTATAATATACCGGAGTTCCTCCGCCAAGACTTAAAACTACATTTTCTTCCGAAGCCAATATCTCTTCAAGTGCCTCTCTTTCCAGCTTTCTAAAGTAAATTTCTCCCTTTTTCTCAAAAATTTCAGGGATAGTTAATTTATTTCTTCTGGAAATCTCTTTATCGAGATCGATTAATTTAAAATCTATTTTTTCGCTTAATATTTTGGAAATGTGAGATTTGCCACTTCCCATGTATCCGATCAATGAAATTACCATGAATTTTTTTTTAAACAAATTTGCGAAAAAGTTTTGAGATAAAGAAAAAAGTCATATCTTTGCACCACTTAAAACAAGGGACATTACTTAAATGAAAACTTGTTACACAAGTGGCCGACTCGGTAGCTCAGCTGGTAGAGCAATACACTTTTAATGTATGGGT
>NZ_JBMDJJ010000013.1:0-137144 GCF_057809135.1 Chryseobacterium sp. FG46
GAACCCCTCTTACCAGAATGAAAATCTGAGGTCCTAACCGATAGACGAACGGGCCAGCTATATTGTTACGCTAATTTATTAACGTGCTTTGTTAATTTGCTTTTCAAGTTAGCTGCCTTGTTTTTGTGGATAATATTTTTCTTAGCTAATTTATCCAATAAAGCGATAACTTTTGGCAATTGTTCTGTAGCAGCAGCTTTGTTCTCTTCATTTCTTAAAGCTTTTAAAGCTGTTCTAGCAGTCTTGTGGTAATATCTGTTACGAAGTCTTCTAGT
Source organism: Chryseobacterium sp. FG46 (assembly GCF_057809135.1). NCBI lineage: Bacteria > Pseudomonadati > Bacteroidota > Flavobacteriia > Flavobacteriales > Weeksellaceae > Chryseobacterium > Chryseobacterium sp. FG46. Next base: position 276 of record NZ_JBMDJJ010000013.1, read on the forward strand.
TTCGTTTTGTCTGATTCTTTTTAGTGCTGATTTATGATTTGCCATATCGTTTAAATGTGAGTGCAAAACTATAAACTTTTTTTTAAACTACCAAATTTATTTTTAAAAAATTTAATTTTCTTCTGATAGGTACTTTCTAAGTTTATTTATTGCCTGTTCTATTTTTAAATTTTCTTGTTCTTTCTCTAATTTTTTGATCGTATTTCCCAGCATGATCAGTGCATTATTCCATTCTCCAGTGGTATTGGTGAAAGTAAGTTCGTCAATTGTTACTTCAAAAGCAACCCTTTCTCCAGTCCTGTAAAGCCTGAAACTGATTTTATCATCTCTGCCTGTAATCCCGCCTTCATTGATTTGTAAATCGTAACTTTTTGGGTTAGAGTGGATTTTCTTAAAAAGCAATTTCGCTTCTTGTATTTTTAAATCCGGCATGATATAAAATTTGATAGTCTGCAGAAAACTGCAAACAATGATTTATCAATAATATTTTTCATCAGTGTGACCATATTGGTGTGACCAACAATGGATAAAATTTTTGCAAATATAATGCTTTTTTCAAATAATTCTTAATACAAATATTGCTAATAGCAATATTATGAGGTGAAGTCTCAAGTAAAATAGATATAATACGTCAAGTTCTGTCGTTACCCGAATCTACATTTGGCTCATAACAAATTCAAATGATATGATACAAAGATTAAATTACGTCTTGAGCAGAGACATTGACAGCCCTTTAGGAGAAAAAAGTGTGTTTTTTGAAACATTTGTTGTTCCTCCCGAAGATTTTGATAAAATCCCCGAAACTAAAGAAACAGAACGCATAAAATATACTTTCATACTATGTAAGAGTGGTGTTGAAGTATTTGATAGATACAAAAAAGAGGGGGTAGAAGAGAAACAATTTAAAGTTTTCTATGAAGAAGATGACCCTAAAAAAAGTAACTTTTTTGGTACTGCCTGTCGGGTAAAAATGGGAAAAGATGCCAAAGATTTCTTTAACAGAATTTATAATAATAATCAGAATACTACTTATGTAACTCCAACAGAATCAATAACAGTAAATGGGTTTGACAATCTTGTTAGAGAGCTTGCGGATGATAAAAAGATAAACGAAACTCTTTTAAAGGGTGCAATCTATCTGGAAATTGCTGAACAAAGTAAACTAAATGAGGTCTATAAAAAAGTATTCTCATTAAACAATCAGTTGGCAGATTGGATGAGAGGAGGCATAGAAACCATTGAGAAATGGAAGTTTACAGAGGAAAATTACGATTACATCAAATATTATGTAAACCCGATGTACAGCACTTATCAAAATAAAATAGGAACAATTGGTTTTTCAAAACAGGAAGTGAAATACAAACCGATTATTCCTGTTCCCATTGCTGCTCAAGAATATAAGACCATGCAAAACGCTTCTGAAGTTGCAGCAGCAGGATTTAGCAGGTTTAAAGAGTTTGCAAATTATTTTGAAGAAGTTTCTTTGGCAATAGTAACAACCATAGTAAAGGCAACACCTACTATTACGGATGATATTTTCTTTGCTGTTGTTTTCTATTTAAAAAATTTCATTGAAGATAATATCCCTGAAAGTATAAAAAATGTCTATAACAAGCTCAAAGTTTTTTTTAATGAAATATTGGAAGTTTTTTCAGGTATTGGTGCAATTATCGTGGAGAAAGTCAATCGAGAAGTTGCAAAAATTAACGCTTTTTTATGTGGTCTGCTCAATGGCTTAATTTCTTTAGCACAAACCGTTATTATGCTGTTAGCAATGGTTGCGGATAAAATTCCGTTTTTGGAGATGGAAAAAATGAGTCCGTTAGAGTTGGCAAAACATCAAGAGAAATTAGAATTCATAGAAGATTTTGTAGATTTATTTACCAAAAATTCTAAAGAATTTCTTGCAGGTATTAAAAGCCTGTTCAGTGAAGGTAAGATATGGAAAGAACTATCAAAAGTTATTGATGTACTAAAAAAGAAGTTTTCTTCAATAAAAGATTATAATGAGTATTTTTGGGCATACTTCATTGGTGCTGTTGCATTTGAACTTATCTTAGATGCTATTATTGCATATTTTACAGGAGGAAGCTCTTTAGTGGCAGACCTGTCAGCTAAAATCAGCAGAATAACAGCTAAAGCAGAAGAGTTAGGAGCGAAGGGAATACAGCTCTCTAAAAATTTAGGTGGGAAAATTGCTAATTCTGCACAAGACTTTTACAAATGGTTGGAGAAAGAGTTTCTTGAAATGCTGGAAGCTATAAAAAGTGGTAAAGTTGCGGAATGGATTAGAAAGAAAATTGAGGCTATATTTGGAAGTGGTAATAGAATTCATGATGAAGTAGTTGAGGATATTGAAGAGCTTTTCAGAAAAATTGATGATAGTTTTGGATTAGATGGAGGAAGATTGTTAACTTTAAAAGAGTTGAAAAAGCTCCGAAAGTTGCTAAAGGAATTATATGATGTAGATTTGAAAATTGTAGATAAGGACTTTGGGATGAAACAAAAACTTAAAGATTGGAATGCAAGAGGTGTAGTAGGTTCTTTCAATCCAAGACTTAAAACTATGTTTTTACGTTCAGAAGTTTCAGAATTGACAGTTTTTCATGAAATGGTTCATATGAAAACTTGGAAAAGGCTATCCCCTGAAGAGTATGCAAAATTACCTCTTTGGGAAGATGAAACAATGGTCTGGGATGCTATCTGGAAAACAAAAGAAAAATGGACTAAAAGAGAGTTAGTTGATTCTTATGAATACTTAAATGATAAGATTAGAATACCAATGGGACAACCAAAGTTAGTAATTGAAGAAATGGATGAATTGGTAAAATTAAGAAAATTAGGAATATTAAAATAAATTGATATGAAGCATACAAAAGAACAAATTGAGAAAATTGCTAAAGAGGTTTTAGATAAAACAAATTTTACATATGATACCAAAGAAAAAATGATAGTTCGTGAAAATGAAGATTTTTTTCTGGATGGAGAAAAAATTAATTCTTGGAATGTATCTGTATTTTTTGGAGAAGAAGATTGGGGGAAAAATCAACTAGCTGGACTTGTAATTAATGACGAGAATGGTCATCCTGTTTATTTACAACATAGTTTTAATAGTTTTATTTATTATAAAATTCATGATAATGGAAATATTTCAACAGAAGTAAGGCAGGGTAGTAAATAATTAAAAAATGTCAAGAATATTTCAAAAGTCTAACTAGTTCTATTTAAAAGAAATTGACAGTGGTTTTTTTGAAGATTAATTCACTCTTTAAAATGAACTTTATAAATAGGAACAGGCTTATTTTAAGCCTGTTTTTTTGTTTTTCCAATCACAATCATCTTTTTCAGACAAAGAAGGAAGTTCAAGGAACTTTCAAGGCTGAGAGCTAGAAAATATTTCCGAACCAATTTCAAGAAACAAAAAGTAACGAAAGGAAAGAAAAATTTTAGAGATCAAAAAAGATTTTCGAAATTCGCCCCGTACAAAGTGTGTATGAGAGTTCTTTTAAAATTCGTGGAGATTCCGTTGACTTTTGGAATAAAAAAATCCCTGAACTTTGTATTGAACAGGGATTGAGTGGTGTAGTTTAGTAGCCTATAGGGGAATCGAACCCCTGTTGCAAGAATGAAAATCTTGAGTCCTGACCACTAGACGAATAGGCCGAATTTTGAGGTCGCAAAAGTAGGAATTAACTTTTAAACTTCAAAATTATTTTTTTGATTTATTTATAGACTTTTTGTATCACCGTATTTTTGATACCTTTAGCATCAAGTTCTTTTTGAAGCTTTACAGCATCTTCCAATGTGTATACCTTTCCGTAGGTATAATAAAATACTCCATTATCCTTGTTTCTTTCCACATCTTTTAAATTCTGAAGGATATAAGAATTACCATTCAGCTTATCACCTGCATACACTTCAATAGTATAATATCCCATACTGATTCTCTGGTTAGGCATAAATCCTACAGCAAATGCATTTCTGAAACCTGCATCTTTCGCTGTTTTAAGGTTAATATCTTTCACTGAAGCCATATTGGTTACAGCATAGTAATACTTGTATTGTCCGTTTTCTTTAAGGGTAAGAATATAGTTCAGGCCTTTCAGGGCAGGATCATTTTCATTGTATTTTGTAGGAGAACTCATGAGTAGAATTCTGAAATCGTTTTTCAAAGGAATCTCTGCAGGTTTTTCAGGTTCTGGTTTTCTGACAGCCATAGAACCGCCGGATTTTCTGTCAACCGCTTTTTTATAATCAATAATGGCATTGTAGATACTTTCTGCAATTTCAGTCTGTCCTTTGTCTGAAGCAATATAATGGCTTTCTTCAGGGTGATTGATAAATCCTGTCTCTATCAGTACAGATGGCATGGCATTCATACGGAGAACGTGAAGATTTTTCTGAAATACACCTCTTGAAGATCTTTTATCTTTATTCACAAAGTTATCTTCTACCAGTCCTCCCAAGAGAAGACTTGATTCCAGATATTTACTTTGCTGAAGTTTCAAAGCAATTAATGACTCAGGAGAATCCGGGTTATAAGAACCAAAGATCTGCTTATCTTTTTCATCAAGGAAAATTACATCATTTTCTCTTTTGGCTACTTCCAGGTTCTCATTATTCTGGTTAGGTCCCTGTACATACGTTTCAGTTCCATACGCTGTAGGTCTTTGGGAAGAGTTACAGTGAATGGATACAAAAAGGTCTGCTTTACTTCTGTTAGCCAGATTGGTCCTGTCAGACAGAGAAGGATACTCGTCTATTTTACGGGTATATATTACTTTGAAATCTCTGTTTTTCTCTAACATGGCACCTACTTTTAATGTAATGGCAAGTGTAATGTCTTTTTCTGCAACCCTTCCAATGTCGGAATAAGTCCTGTTGGCTCCATGATCACTTCCTCCGTGTCCCGCATCCAGAACGATAGTAAACTTCTTCTGGGAGAAAATAAAGTTGCTGGTAAGGATAAGGAGAAATGATAAAATTATTTTAAAATTTTGTTTGTGCATCTTACAGTTATAAAAATTATATTAATTTTGAGCCTTAATTATATAGAATAAAATTGGCCAAAACCGTCTTCAAAAATATATTACAAATTTTAATTATCCTAATTTTTAACAATTTTTTAGCACAGAAAACTCCTGAAAAATTGCCTAAAAATGCGGTTAATGATACTATTTCCAAAAAGGATACCATAGTTGTAAAAAAAGAAGCTTTAAATGATGTTCTTCGTACAAAAGCGGATGATCAGAGAAGAGATGTTCCCAAAAAAATGACATTCCTGAACAAAAATGCTCAGGTAAAATATCAGGATATGCAGATTGATGCGGATTATATCTCTATTGATGATAATAAAAATCTGATCTACGCCAGAGGAAAACAAGACTCTTTAGGGAAGATTGTAGAGCCTGTAATCACTACACAGGCCGGGAAAAAATACGAAACCAATGAATTCAGCTATAATACAAAAACAAAACAGGCCATTGCTTTCAATGCCAGAACAGAAGAAAGCGAAGGGGTAATTATAGCCCAGAAAACTAAAAAATATAATGATTCCGTATTCGCAATGAGAAAAGCGGATTATACAACGGATGATTATTTCATTAAGAAGAAAGATACCGCAGCGGATTATTTTATGAGAGCTTATAATATTAAGCTGATTAAAACCAAAACAAAATCCCAGATCGTAACAGGTCCTATTCAGATGTTTATCGAACAGGTTCCTACGCCGCTTTACCTTCCGTTTGCTATTTTGCCATTCTCAGATAAAAGGGCTGCAGGTATTCTGATCCCAAGTTTCGGGGAAAGAGAAGATGTTGGTTTCTTCCTGAACGGAATTGGATATTATCAGCCGATTGGAGAACATTTTGACCTTAAGGTTTTAGCAGATATTTATACAAAAGGAAGCTGGAACTTACGTCCTCAGGTGAATTACCAGAAGAAATACCGCTACTCAGGAAACTTTACGGCAGATATTGGTACAATGGTGAGAGGAATCAAAGGTTTGGATGATTATACTAAAAACAGTACCTATAGAATCAACTGGACTCACTCGCAGGATTCCAAAGCCAATCCTTTCCTTACATTCAGTGCCTCTGTAGATATTGTAAGTACCAAATTCTATAACAACCCGCTTAACAACAATTACATTTTCAATCAGAATGTATTAAATACCCAGCAGAACTCTACAGTAACCCTTACCAAAAGATTCCTGAAACTTCCAATGACTATTACTGGAACTGCTTCATATTCCCAGAACTTTGCAACAGGATTGGCAGACCTTCGTCTTCCACAGATGAACGTAGCGATTAATCAGTTCTATCTGTTCAAATCAAGAACAGGGATCAGACAGGGATTGCTTGAAAATATTACAGTGAATACCGGTTTCAATCTTACCAATTTTGTGAATACTCAGGAGAACGAGCTATTTAAAAAAGAAATGTGGGATAAAATGCAGACAGGGCTTAAAAACAATATCGCATTGGCTACCAACACAACATTGGCGAAATACTTCACTTTCAGTTTAAGCGCGAATATCGATAACGCTTTGACTACAAAAACGCTGAACAGATATTATGATCCGGTAAAAAACGTAACTGTTGATGAGATCAATAAAAACTTTACAGGATACTCTACTTTTTCCACTTCCGCAAGTCTTCAGACAACACTTTTTGGAATGATGAAATTCAAAAAAGGATCTACAGTGGAAGCGATAAGACATATGATGACTCCAAGTATGAGTTTTACCTATTCACCGGATTTCTCAAGTCCTGGCTTCGGATATTACAGAAACTATTATAATGCAACCGGAGCGCTGACACCGTATTCTATTTTTGAAAAAGGAATTATCGGAAGCCCGTCAAGCGGTATGCAGGGAGCTTTAGGTTTCAATATCGGTAACAATATTGAGATGAAAGTAAAGTCCAAGAGTGACTCTACGGGAGTGAAGAAAATCAAAATTTTTGAATCTTTAAACCTGGCAGGAAGCTACAACTTTGCTGCTAAAGATCATCCCTGGTCTGTATTCTCTATCAATGGACAGTCTTCATTTTTCAATAATAAACTTACTGTAAATACCAGTCTTGCACTGGAGCCTTATAAAATTGATTTCTCATCAGGAGAAAATACAGGGGTAAGAACAGAGCAGTTCGGTCACTTCAGTGTACAGGGATTCAACGTTCAGTTATCTTATCCTTTAAGCAGTGAGATTTTTGGACAGAAAACAGATTATGCAAAGAAGTATTCTTCGAAGGGAGAAGTCCGAAATGAAAATTATTATTTTGATGATGATCATTATGCTCACTTTGATCAGGCATGGACTTTGAATATCAGCGCGAATTATGCATACTCAAAAGGATTGAGCAAATTCGCCAATAAAATTGCATCCATAGGATTAGACGGTAGTATCAAACTTACTCCTTACTGGAATATCAACGGAAGTACGCATTATGACATGGTGACTAAAGAATTGGCATATACAAGGATTGGTTTTTCAAGAGATCAGCGAAGTTTTACGATCAATTTCAACTGGGTTCCTTTCGGACAGTATAAAGTGTATGACTTCTTTATCGGTATCAAAGCCAATATCTTAAGTGATGCATTGAAGTACAAAGACAGAAGTTTTACCCAGCCTAATGCACCTTTCTAATATCAGATTGGCATTTGTGAATATAAATTTTATATTTGCAGGCAGAATAAATGCTAATGAAATCACTGTTGACAAAATTCGCAAACCAGCGAACATAACAGATAGTGATCACCTATGATCTGGAAAAAATTAAATATCCGCATATGAAACAAATAATCAACACAGTTAATGCACCTGCAGCTATCGGACCTTATTCACAAGCTAATATGGCAAACGGAGTTTTGTATATCTCCGGACAGATTCCTGTAGATCCTGCAACGGGTAAACTGGTAGAAGGAATTGAAAAGGAAACGCATCAGGTAATGAAAAATCTTGAAGCCATTCTTACTGAGGCTGGCATGACTTTCAAAAACGTTGTAAAAGCGACCATCTTCCTTAAGAGTATGGATGATTTTGCTGTAATGAATGATATTTATGCATCATACTTAGATTCAGAAAGCTATCCTGCCCGAGAAACAGTACAGGTTTCATGTTTGCCTAAAAATGTGGATATCGAAATTTCTATGATTGCACATCAGGATTAATGAACTTTATAAGAAATACAATTGCGGTTCTGATAGGTCTTTGTATTGCAGGACTTATAATTACTCTTGGTATAAGGGCTTTTCCGCAATGGATAACTTTTGAGGCTTTTGCTCCGTTTGAGCATTGGCAAAGGTTTCTTTTAAGCATGAAAGATGATAAGGCGTTTTTCAGCTTCCTTTTATTTATTTCCGGATTGGGAACTACCATCGGGGGAGTTGCGACGGCCATTATCGTTAAATATGCTAAAGTAGCCTATGCTATTCTGATTGGCTTTATTATGCTTTTTATCGCCATGTTGGATGTCATTATTTTTCCTTATCATCCTACATTTTATAAGATCTCTATTTTTCTTACGTTCTTTCCGTTTTCATGGATTGGGGGGAAGATTGTAGAAGTGATCTACGAAAGGAATAAAAAGAAGAATATCGCTGATAAAATGAACAAGTCTAAATAAATAATAAAAAAGCGCTGCAAATATCTGCAGCGCTTTTTGTTGATATGAAAAACTAATTTGTTTTCTGATTAAGGCATTTTGAAACCTTTTGTATAAATTCTTCCATAGTCATCCACGAATTTCACCTGTACATTCCCCTGATATTTCTCAAGGATCTTTTCAACATCTTTCTGTGAATTGACCGGCTTGCCATTGATTTCGATGATGATATAGTTATCTACGATCCCGATTTTAGCCATTTCGCTGCCCTCAGATACGTTTTTAGCCACTACACCACTATTCAGGCCGTATTCTGTTTTGAAACGCTCTGTAAGGGGATCAAATTCGGATCCGATTTTTTCTGTTACACTAAGGTCGGCTTTCGTTCTTGTTGAAGTGCCTCCTTTCTGGTCTCTAAGCGTTACAGATGTAGTACTTTCTTTGCCATTTCTTGAATAAGTAACCTGTACTTTATCACCAGGACGTTTGCTTCCGATAGACATAGAAAGATCAGCAAAGTCTGTGATATCGTAGTTGTCTACTTTAGTGATTACGTCTCCTTTTTTCAGTCCTGCATCTTCAGCACCACTATTTTCACCAAATCCTGTAATATAAATTCCTGAACCTACCTTCAGATTTGTTTTAAATTGTTTGTTGTATGAACTTACCAATTGGTCATTCGAAAGATCTAAAGACTGAACTCCAAGGAATCCTCTCTGTACAATTCCGAATTTCTTGATATCTTCAACAATTTTTCTTGCCAGGTTGGAAGGAACGGCAAATCCATATCCCTGGTAATATCCTGTGGTAGATTGAATCGCGGAGTTGATCCCGATAAGCTCCCCATTCGTGTTTACCAAAGCTCCTCCTGAGTTACCCGGGTTGATGGCGGCATCCGTTTGAATGAAACTTTCAATAGGATTAGTAGCCTTTCCTTGGCCTCCCAAGATTCCGATACCTCTTCCTTTTGCAGAAACAATACCGGCTGTTACTGTAGAATTTAATCCTAATGGATTTCCTACTGCAAGTACCCATTGTCCCACATCAATATTGTCAGAGTTCGCGAAATTCAGATAAGGAAGACCTTTTTCTTCAATCTTTAATAAAGAGATATCTGTATTAGGGTCTGTTCCTACCAAAGTAGCGATATATGATTTTTTGTTGCTTAAAACAACTTCAAGCTTGTTAGCACCTGCTACCACGTGGTTGTTGGAAATAATGTAACCGTCCGGAGAGATGATGACACCGGAACCCATTCCAGATGGCATATTGTCAGGAGCTTGTTGCTGCTTCTGTCTCTGCTGGCCTCTTCCCCCGAAAGGATCTCCAAAGAAAAAGTCGAACAAATCCTGCTCTGAAGCTCTGCTTGAGGTTCTGCTCTGATAGTTTTTAATGGTAACTACAGCCGGAACGGTGGTTTTAGCCGCTTTTACAAAATCATCACCTACAGCTCCTGTATTCATTCCTGCGAATGATGTATTAGGTGCGGCTGTTGTGAAATAAGATTGATCTCCATTATTAGAGCCATGTCCGAAATATTGTAAAGCTCCAACGGTAGTAGCTCCAGATAATACCCCTACTACTGCAAATGGTAATAGTTTTTTTAAAGTAGTCTTCATTGTATATCTTTCTTGTTTATTAATTAATTTCATTTTTATGTTTTTGAGTAAACAAATTTAATGTTAAATAAGTAAGCAATTAGTATGCTATGTTTCAATTTTAACTAAAATTTAACGGCTATTATATCATTTTATGTCTTATGTCATAATTGTTAATGTCACAGTTAACAAAACTTAAAAAAAAATTAAAGAAAATATGGCAGAATCATGATGTAAAGTAATCTCTTTTTCATTGCAGACAGGTTATTACTTACTATCCTTGATTGATGTCATAAATATACTTAATTCAAAAATTATTACCTTTGCAAAAATTTTATTCTCACTTAAAACGTTTATAGCATGCAACTGTATAACACCTTAAGCGCAGAAGAAAGAGCTCAACTTATTGATGAAGCCGGTAAAGACCGTCTTACTTTGTCTTTCTATGCGTATGCCAAAATTGAAGACCCCAAAAAATTTCGCGACGAATTATTTATAGCCTGGAATGCACTGGATGCACTTGGCCGTATTTATGTTGCAACAGAAGGAATTAATGCTCAGATGAGTGTTCCTGCAGATCAGTTTGAGGCTTTTCGTGATACGCTGGAAGTTTATGACTTCATGAAAGGAATCCGTTTGAACGTAGCGGTAGACCATGACAATTACTCATTTTTAAAATTAACCATAAAAGTCAGGAATAAAATTGTTGCTGACGGTTTGAATGACGAGACTTTTGACGTAACCAATAAAGGAATTCACTTAAAAGCTCAGGAATTCAATAATATGCTGGAAGATCCCAATACCATTGTTGTAGATTTCAGAAATCACTACGAAAGTGAAGTTGGGCATTTTGAAGGAGCAATTACTCCGGATGTGGAAAACTTCAGAGAAAGCTTACCTATTATTAACGAACAGCTGCAGGATTTTAAAGAAGATAAAAACCTGCTGATGTATTGTACCGGAGGAATCCGTTGTGAAAAAGCAAGTGCTTACTTCAAGCATCAGGGATTCAAAAATGTATATCAACTGGAAGGCGGTATCATTGAATATACACGCCAGATCAAAGAAGAAGGAATAAAAAGTAAATTCATCGGTAAAAACTTCGTATTTGACCACCGCTTAGGAGAGAGAATTACAGACGATATTATTGCACAATGCCATCAGTGCGGAAAACCTTGTGATAATCATACCAATTGTGCCAATGATGCCTGTCATCTATTGTTTATCCAATGTGATGATTGTAAAGCAGCGATGGAAAACTGCTGTTCTGCAGAATGTCTGGATACCATCCATTTACCTTGGGATGAACAGGTGAAACTGAGAAAAGGGTTACAGGTTGGAAATAAAGTATTCAGAAAAGGAAAATCCGATGCCCTGAAATTTAAAAACTCAGGAGATTTAACTGATAAGCCTTTAGCAAAAGCCGAAACAAAAAATATCCGCCAGAAGATTGCTGTTAAAAAAGAATTGATAGGTAAAGCAGAACATTACTATTCAAAATCAAAAATTGCGCAGTTTTTAATTGAGCATAAAGATCTGTCAGTTGGAGATAAAGTATTAATTTCAGGTCCTACAACAGGAGAGCAGGAGGTTACTATTACTGAAATCTATGCTAACGGAGGTCCTTGTGAAACAGCAAATATAGGAGATCAGATTACTTTTGCATTACCGTTCAGAGTTCGCTTATCTGATAAGCTGTACAGAATTGTACAAAATGCATAATTCCGAACTTTCAATAAATTATTTCTGTTTAATAACTTAGTAATTCCGGACTCAAAATGACAAAAAACGGAACAATAGAATTGATGTCTCCTGCAGGAGATTTCATATCACTTCAGGCGGCTATAGATAATGGGGCTGACTCTGTCTATTTTGGTGTTGAGCAACTCAACATGCGTGCAAGAGCAACAATGAATTTCACCATTGATGATCTGCCGGAAATCGCCAGAAGATGTGCTGAAAAAGGAGTAAGAACTTATCTTACCCTTAACACCATCATATATGATCATGATTTGTCTATTGTCAGAACACTTTTAGATAAAGCTAAAGAAGCTGGTCTTACTGCTGTAATTGCAATGGATCAGGCTGTAATCTCTTATGCAAGACAAATTGGTATGGAGGTGCATATTTCTACGCAGATTAATATAACCAATATTGAAACCGTAAAATTCTATGCTCTTTTTGCTGATACAATGGTGATGAGCCGTGAATTAAGTATCAGCCAGATCAAAAAAATCTGTACTCAGATTGAAAAAGATCAGGTGAAAGGACCTTCCGGTAATCTTGTTGAAGTGGAAATTTTCGGACATGGTGCCTTATGTATGGCCGTATCCGGGAAGTGTTATCTAAGCCTGCATTCTCATAATTCTTCTGCAAACAGAGGCGCGTGCAAACAGAACTGCCGAAAAAAATATACTGTGATTGATCAGGAATCAGGTTTTGAAATTGAACTTGATAATGAATATATGATGTCTCCCAAAGACCTTTGTACCATTGGTTTTCTGAATCAGATTGTGGATGCCGGCGTGAAAGTCTTAAAGATAGAAGGAAGAGGAAGAGCACCTGAATATGTAGCAACAGTTACAAAATGTTATAGAGAAGCAATTGACAGTATTGCTGAAGGAACATTTTCTCAGGAAAAAGTGGATGAATGGATGAAACTTCTGGAAACCGTATACAATAGAGGTTTCTGGAGTGGATATTATCTTGGCCAGGAGCTGGGTGACTGGTCTTCGAACTCAGGTTCCAGTGCAACACAAAAGAAAGTTTATATAGGAAAAGGGCGGCATTTCTATCCGAAAGCCAATATTGCAGAGTTTGTGGTTGAAGCCTATGATATTTCCGTAGGAGACAGTGTACTTATACAGGGACCCACTACAGGATCACAGGAAATGATCATCGAAAGCATGATCGTTGATAAGAAGGAAGGAGCTGAAAAGGCAACAAAGTCTGATGTGATTACTTTCCCTACGAAGTTTCGTGTACGGGCAAGTGACAAATTATATAAAATTGTTAAAGCGTAATGGTCATTGCTACACTTCAAAGAGATAAATGTATTGGTTGCAATTATTGTGTTGAATTCGCTCCGGAATATTTTAGAATGTCTAAAAAGGATGGTAAATCAGTATTGCTTAAGACGGTAGATAAAAAAGGCTTCTATACTTTAAAAACATCTGATCAGGAAGCGTTTGAGCATTTGGAGAAAGCGGCAAACGCCTGTCCTGTGAAAATTATTTCTGTAAGAATTACTTAATCATTATGCTGAAAGCTGAACTTAGAAAAAAATATACCCAAAAAAGAAAGGCCTTGTCTACCGATGAGGCTTTCCTGTTATCTCAAAAGATTTTTGAAAATTTCATTCAGTATTTCAATCCGAAAGAATCGGAGAAAGTACATGTTTTTATCCCGATTCCGGCAAGAATGGAAATTGATACCCAGATATTCATTGATTATTTTTTAGCACAGAATATCCGTGTTTATGTGCCTAAAATTGTAACTGACAAGCTGATTGCTATTGAAATTTTTGAAGATACTGTTTTTGAAACCAACAGTTGGGGGATTTCGGAACCTGTTTCTAATGATGATTCGGGGGAAAATTACTTTCATTATGTGATTACACCTTTATTATACTGTGATAAAAAAGGAAATCGGGTAGGATACGGTAAAGGATTCTATGACGGCTTGTTTCAAAGCATTTCTTCTGAGACAAAAAAAATCGGAGTCAATTATTTTGACCCCGATGAATATGTGGATGATGTCTGGGAAAATGATATTCCTCTGGACTATCTGGTTACTCCTACAGACGTACTGTCTTTCTTGAGCGGCTTGGAATAAAAATCTAAAAAGTAGAATTTAAATTCTTTTTTAAGCTTTGATGTAGACAATAAGATGTATTGTGCATTCTTTTCAAAGCTTCCCAGCGATTTGTTTTTATTATCAAAATATTCCACATTGAACTTGGCGTAGTCCAACGTGTCTTTTTTATAAAACTCTTTATATACATTCAGATTGCTGACTTTCGCTGTTTTTGCTTTCATGCTGTCCAGTTCTTTCAGCAGTCTTTTAAATGTCAGAGAATCCGGTTTGTGAAAATAACTTTCCATCTGGGAATAAATGACAGTATCTATTTCCGTATTCCTGTTTCCACTAAGATAGAGGGTAGACAGGTCAAGAAGTTCCTGAACTTTCTGTTTGGTGATGGAGTTGATAGCCTGCATACTATCCATCTGTACGGCGGGATAGCTTTTTTCATTGTTGCTGTTTCGTAGTTTATCGAGGTCGCTTACCTCTGAAGTTTTATTATTACAGGCAATAACTAAAGTCAGAAGCACGGTGAAAATTAAAAAATTACTTATTCTTTTCATCTGTGGTAGCAATTTTAAATTTGATGGATACAATTTTACCTTTGATATCCTTTTTCATTTCTATTACATTCAGGTTTTTCAGAGAGGTTGTTGGCGTGGTTACCAGAGTGATATACTTTTGTTTATCCAGCCTTTCAATGCCATAAGTATCATTATCATACACCTGATAGATGACTGCATTGCTGCTGATCAGGTTTTCCAGCTGATTTCTTTTCTGCTTAATAAGAGCAACCTGCTCATCCGGATTCCCTCCTTTGATGTCTTTTATAGAGAAATAATACACAGCCATCTTATAATCATCCGGCTTTAGTTCTATTTTTTCTTCTTCAGGGGCATTTTCAAGGCTTCTGTTGACCTCCAGAGGCTCGTAGAAAGGAGCGCTGATTCGCATTTTTAGATTTTTATCCTTGCTGGAATAATAGAAGCACTCGCCGGGCTTTATTTTATACATCAACGGAGATTCGTTTTCTTTCACCACCATTATTTCTAAGGTATTGATCACAGAAACTCCTCTGTCCTTATCAATGAAACAATATTTATAAGTTTTCGAAAAAAGTACATCTTTAAATCCTAAAAGGCCGGTAATGGTAATCAAAACTGAAGTAACAAGTGCCCAGGCGTTCTTTTTGAAGAAATTTTTCTTAGGCGGAACAGTTGAAATTTCAATCTCATTTGTTGTCGCTTTGTTTTGTGTAATTTGTTGATTTTCAGTATTTGATTTTTGTAAATCAGTGTTTTCTTGGGTGCTTGTTTCAACTTTTTTAGGCTGAAATTCAGTTTTTGGAAGTTCTGGGGCTGAAGAAACTGTTTGTTCAAGTTCATCTATATCTTCTTCATCAAAATTTTCATTTTCCTGCAACAATTCGCCGGCAAAAAGATGTTGCTTTTTGAACTCGTACCAGGAGTCATAACCCGCATAAATACTCAATAAATTGAGCATATCTATCCTTGGTAATTTAGTAACAGGTGAAGTTTTAAAATAAGTGTAGAATGACTTTTCACTGATGTTACCTTTCGCTTTTTTTCGAAGGTCTTCCTGAAAATATATAATATCTATACCCTTCCACTTGGATATGTCATCCTGCGAAGGGGTATATTCTTTTAAGTATTGACCCTGAACTTCCTTTTTTAGCTGTTCAAAGTGTAATAGATCTAAATCTGTCAATTTTTCAAAAAATAATTAAATTGTTGATTATCAGCTATGTTTTTTTGTAAAACTATTTTACAAAGGTATTACAATTATTTTTCATAGACAAACTTTCTAACTGCTCTACCTTTGTCTTGTTCAAATAACAGAACAGAAGAAAATTTTATAAAACAATATTAACAAAATTAAATTTAATTTATTATGAAAAAGTCATTATTCGTAGCTGCTATCGCTGCAATCTCTCTAGTTGCTTGTAAAAAAACTGAAGCTACTGCTACTGAAGGTACAACTGATTCTGCTGCTGCTACTGTAGCTGATTCTGCTGCTGTAGTTTCTGATTCTGCTGCTAAAGTTGTTGATTCTGCTGCAACTACTGCTGTAGAAGCTACTAAAGATGCTGCTGCTGCTACTACTGCTGCTGGTGCTGAAGTTGCTAAAGATGCTGCTAAAGGTGCTGCTGACGCTGCTAAAGGTGCTGCTGATGCTGCTAAAGGAGCTGCTGATGCTGCTAAAGATGCTGCTAAGAAATAATTCTAGCATAAGCTTAACAATAAAAGAACCGTTTCACCCAGTGAAACGGTTTTTTTTATGCTTAGTCATTTGCGAGCATTGGCGAAGCAATCTCTTTACTATAAAAATAAGACCAATAGTCTATCCCTTCTTTTGCTTCAGAGATTCATAACACGTAATAGCCACAGCATTACTCAGATTTAATGAATCAATACTTCCTGCCATAGGAATCAATGTGTTTTTTCCTTTCCCGATCCAGAAATCACTTAGTCCGGAATGTTCCGTACCGAATAATACCGCAGAACGCTGTCTGAAATCTCTCTTATAAAGATCTTCAGCACTTTCGTCCATAAGCGTTGTATAGATATTAAAACTATTTTTTTGAAGGAATTCCAATGTTTCTTCGTTTTCAGCCTGATATACTTCCATCCCGAAAAGACATCCTACACTGGATCTGATTACATTAGGATTGTAGAAATCGGTTTTTCCGTCAGCAACAATCAGTGCATCTATACCAAATGCTTCACAGCTTCTTAATATAGCGCCAAGATTTCCCGGCTTTTCAACACCTTCAACAATAATTACTGTAGAATCTTCTTTAGGAATAAATGATGAAAGTAAAGTTTCTTTTGCATGGTAGATACCGATAATTCCTTCAGAACTCCCTCTGTAAGCGATTTTTTCATATACTTTTTCGTTTACATAATGGATTTTTCCACCGGGAAGAGTTCCTTTAAAGATATTTTCACAGACAAAGAACTCCAGCGGTTCAAAATCATACTGAATAGCTCTTTCATTTTCCTGCTGTCCTTCTACTACAAAAACTTTTGATTTTTTGCGAAATCTGTTGTCAGTAAGAAGCTTAGTGACATTTTTTACTTTATCGTTTTGAAAACTTTCTATCAACATGCTGCAAAATTATGCAAAATTTATGATTGAACTTCTCTGGTTTTAACAAAAATGGTTTTCCAAGTGATCTCCATTGGAATTTTATTTTTCCATTTAAAAAAGATAAGAATGGTCATTTAGCCAATTAATAGCCATTTTATTTCGAACATAGCTTGCTCAGAAGAATACTGCTTCCAATAACTAAGGGGAATAGCTTTTCTGAGGTTTAGCTTTCTGATGTTTCTGTGAAACTGCTGTTGTCAATAAGACTTTGAGGCAGATCTTTTTTATTTTTGATTCCTAATGATTTCAATTTTTGAGTCTGAATCACCAGGTTGTCATTTCCGGTATGAAGCTGTTTGTAAGCATCATTGTATACATTTTTCGCCTGATCAAGATTTCGGCCTACCTTTTCCAGGTTTTCTACGAAGCCTACGAATTTATCATAAAGTCTGGCTCCTCGTTCAGCGATTTCAATAGAATTTCGGTTCTGATATTCGCGTTTCCAAAGATCGGCAATCAGCTTAAGGGAAGTGATCAGATTGCTTGGATTAAGCAGAAGGATTCTTCTTTCATAGGCATAGTTCCAAAGATTCTGATCTGCCTGCATCGCTGCAATATAAGCGGGTTCACTCGGAATAAACATCATTACGAAATCCAGTGATTTTCCATAATCATCGTATGCTTTCTGACTTAATTGATTAATATGGTTTTTAATTGATCCAAGGTGCTGGCTAAGTTTTATGGCGTAAACATCGGCGTCGGTTTCGTCTACCAATTCGGTAAAAGCAGTCAGTGACACTTTAGAATCAATGATGACATTTCTTTCATCCGGATATTTTACAACGGCATCAGGTCGCATTTTCTTTCCGGAAAATTCGGAAAATAAAGCTTTGTTGTCTTCATCGCGCAATTCATGCTCCAGGAAATATTCTCTTCCTTTTACCAGTCCCGATTTTTCAAGAATACTTTCCAGAATCATTTCACCCCAGTTCCCTTGTGTTTTGCTTTCTCCTTTCAGTGCGCGGGTCAGTTTTTTGGCATCCTCAGAAATCTGCTGATTCAGTTCCGCCAATTCCTTCACTTTTTCTGCAAGGGAGAAACGCTCTTTATTTTCCTTTTCATAGGCTTCGTTGACTTTGTTTTTTAAGTCTGCAATTTTCTCCTGAAAAGGTTCAAGAATATTTTTTAAGTTATTTTGATTTAAAGCCGTAAACTTTTCTGTCTTTTCTTCTAAAATTTTATTGGCAAGGTTTTCAAACTGAAGTTTAGACTCTTCCTGAATTTTGACAATTTCTTCTTTCTGGGTGTCAAGAGATTGTTGGAGACCTTCATTTTTGGCAGAAAGCTCAGAGTTTTTAGCAAAAAGAGTCTGTTTTTCAAGAATGTGGGTTTCTATCTGAGAAGTCTGTCTCTGATTGATTTGTTTTAACTCCTGAAACTGGATGTTTAAAGAAGAATATTCGGCGGATATTTTAGAAAATTCATTTTTCAGATCATCCAGAAGATCCTGCTGCAGCATATTGGTTTCTTTCTCTTTACTGATATTCTGATGAAGCTCCTGAATTTTCAGATTGGAATTTTCAAGATCAGATTGGTTTTTGATAGCTAAGGTATTCAGCGCATCATAAGAACTTCTGGAAACCATTGACGATTTAAGTGCAAAATATAAAATAACTGCTCCCAGTACACCACCGGCAACCAACCCAATAATTAAATAGATCATCTCCATGTTTCAAAATTATGAAAAAAGGCTGGAAGCTGTATGAACAATACCGCCTGTTTGTTCTACTATTTTAAAAGATTGATGAAATGTCTGAGGCTATTGAATAGAGCTCCATTACTTCTCTCTTCCAGCATCCATCTTCCTTTCTGAAGAAGAATACCTATATTTATGGGAAATTTCAGAGACTTATGAATATTTTGTTGGTAGAAGATGATCAAAGAATCAGTAATTTCCTGATAAAAGGCCTTTCGGAGGCTGGCTATATTACAACCCTGGCAGATTCCGGGGAAAAGGCGCGTGAGCTTCTTCATACCTATGATTTTGATATTATTTTAATGGATATTATGCTTCCCGGACTGGATGGAATGCAGCTTACACAAATTATCAGATTTAAAGGAAACTATACCCCGATTTTGGTTTTAAGTGCCTTGAACAGTCCTGATGATAAGATTAAAATGCTGGACATGGGCGCTGATGATTATTTATCAAAACCTTTTCACTTTGAAGAACTGATTTCAAGGATTAAAGCGTTAACCAGAAGAAATAAATTAAGTTATCAGAAAGACGATCAGCTTTTATCATGCGGGAATATCACCATTGATACGGATCTCCATAAAGTAACTCAGAACGGTAAAGAAATAGAATTTTCCCCTACGGAATATAAACTTTTTACTTTCCTGATGGAGAATAAAAATAAGGTGCTGAGCAGAACCCAGATTTTGCATAAAGTCTGGGGAATTGATTTTGATAATACAACGAATGTAGTAGATGTTTACATTTCCTATGTCCGTAATAAGATTGATGAGACAGAACAGAAAATTATTCATACAGTAAAAGGAACCGGATATTTGATCAAAGACTGAAAATGACGCTCAGAAACAGATTTACCCTTATTTCAAGCCTTTCATTCGGCATTGTTTCTATCATCACATCCGCGGTGATATTTTTTGCCTATTATGACAGTACCAAGATTTTCTATTTTGAAAAGCTGCGGAATACGGCGTTAATTTCTGCTATTTATTATCTTGAAAAAGATGAGCTTCCCAAAGACAGACATGCTCAGATCAAAAAAGAATATAATCATCTGATTCAGAATAACAGAGTGGCAGTTTACAATCAGAATAATGAAGTGACTTTTGGACATAACCTGAACGATAAGAATATAAAACTGTCTCATTTACAGGCTGTCCGGAATAATAAAGGAATACAGTTTATGTCTGATAATCAATTCTATTATGGGATTTTTTATCCGGACAATCAGGGAGATTTTGTGGTTTTCGTGAAATCTTCCAACGATTCTTTCCAGTCGCAGATTCTGAGACTGGCTATTATCATGCTTTCGGTATTGGTCATTGGTCTGCTTGCTATTTATTTCCTGAGCAGATATCTTTCCAAGGTGGTTTATAAACCTATTTCCAATGTAGTGGAACGGATCAATAAAGTGGAATATAATAACATCTCTACCGCAATTATTACTTCCACGAATACCAATGATGAGATTGAAGATCTTATTAAATCTTATAATAAACTGTTGGGCAGAATTTCTGAAAATGTGCTTCTGCAGCAGAACTTTATCAATTATGTTTCTCATGAATTCAAAACGCCCTTAGCGGCAATATCCGGAAATCTGGAAGTCTTTGCCCAAAAAGACCGTACACCGGAAGAATATAAAGAAGTGGCCAGACAGTCATTGGAAAACGTGTATGAGATTGAAAATATTCTCAATAATCTTTTACTGATGTCCGGAATGACAAAACTGGAGTCTTCTCACAAATTAATGAGAGTAGATGAGCTGATCTGGAAAATTTATGAAAAACTGGAACCCAAAGCAAAAGAAAACAATTCATCTATCAAAATACAACTTCAGGTAATAAAACCTGCTCTGCTGGAATTTCCCGGAAACGAAACACTTCTCTACCTCGCATTATATAATATTGTAGAAAATGCTATCAAATATTCCTATGGTAAACCTATAGTGATCACATTATCAGAAAAAAGCAATCAGCTGAATATTGAGGTCAGGGATGAAGGAAGAGGGATTCCGGCTGATGATCTTGTGAAAATAGCTGAAACGTTCTACAGAGGAAAAAATGTAGATACGGTGAAAGGCAGTGGCATTGGCTTATCCCTTTCTAAAAGTATTTTTGATCATCATCATATTGCAATGAAAATTGATTCTGTTGTAAATGTTGGGACCATTGTTCTTCTTGAATTTCCAGCTCATTCTTGATTTTTTCTCCCACAGATTTCGCAGATCTCGCAAATTGATGATTTTAGATTCATTTTAAATCTTAAAAATCTGTGTCATCCGTGAAATCTGTGAGAGATTTGAATATTCAATAGGAGCGGGTTTTAACCCGCTTACAAAATGCATTCAAAATCCTTCGGCTTCAGCCAAAACATAGCTCTTCAAACAAAATTCCGAGGATTGAAAATCATTCTAATCAAACTCTAATGTTGAACTAACCGAATTTTAATTTTCTTTACAATTCCTTCTAATATTAGACAAATAGCTTTGTGGTCTTAAATAAAAGATCTTGAAGAAGCTATTTTTTACCCTATTTTATATTCCCTGTTTCAGTTTCTTTTCTGCACAGATTTCAGACACTATGAAAATCAGCAGAAAGGAGGCTGAAACTATTTTTCTTGCTAAAAACCTTGACCTTATTGCGCAGAAGCTTGAAATTTCACAAGCCGAGGCGAGAGCTGTTCAGGCTAAATACTGGCCTAATCCCACATTGAGTGTCAGCGAAGTTAATTTATGGAGAACCTATGACATCGAAGAGCAGCCTGCACTCATCGGAAACTGGGGAAAAAGTACCCAGATTTCTGCCGAGATAGAACAGGTGATTCAGACTGCGGGTAAAAGAAGGAAAAATATCGAACTTCAGAAAATAGAAGTGGAAGGTGAGAAGTATGAACTGCAGGAAGTTTTACGTGAACTTAAGAAGACGCTCAGAAATACCATTACTGAAATTCTTTACAATCAGGAACAGCAAAAGATCTATCAGGGACAGATTACTTCCATTGAGAAATTAACAAAATCCTATAATAATCAATTAAACCTTGGGAATATCAGTAAAGCTGAATATGTCCGCTTAAAAGCACAGGAAATTGAATTTAAAAAGAAACTGGTTTCATTGAAGCAGGAAATCGAAGACCAGCAGGTAGAACTGAAAGCGCTATTAATGCTGCCTTCCCAAACCTATCTGGAGATTTCAGATTCATTTGTTATGCCTGAAAAACAACTTTCAGAGCTGGAAGTAACTCAATGGATGGAAAAAGCCAAAGAAAACCGTCCGGATATTATGATCTCGAAGAATAAAGAAAAACATGCTGCTAAAAATCTGGAAATTCAAAACGCCATGAAGACTCCCGATGTTGCAGTTTCTATAGGATATGACCGGGGAGGAAATATTATGAAAGACTTTATAGGGCTGGGAGTTTCTGTTGATCTGCCCATTTTCGATCGCAATAAAGGAAATATTCAGGAAGCGAAGCTTGAGATCGAGAAAAGCAAGCTTGAGACCCGCAAAAACATGCTGAAATCTGAGAATGAAATTGTCTCTGTTTTCAGAAACTATATCAGAACACAACAGGTTTCGGAAGAAATTGATGACAATTATGAAGCTACACTCGATGGTTTGCTGGTAAGCCACGAAAAAAACTTCAGACTCAGAAATATCAGCATGCTGGAGTACATGGATTTTCTGGATACCTACATCGGAAATAAAATGATCATCCTGGATACTAAAAAAGAACTTAATCAATACTACGAAAACCTGCAGTATGTTGTAGGACAAGATTTATAAGCTATGAACAAAAATATTACTAAATACAGCGCTGCGGCTTACCTGTCTGCCCTCATTATTTTTACAGGCTGTGCCGGAAAAGTAGAAAATAAAGAAGCCGAAAAAGGCTATTGCATCAGCAAAGAACTTAAAAAAGATATTAAACTGGCCAAAGCAGAAATGCTTCCCATAGAAGAAAGTATTACGCTTACCGGAGAAGTGGAAAGCAATTCCGATAAAACCGTTCCTTTTGTAAGCCTAGTGGACGGAGTGGTGATGGATACCTATTTTTCCCTTGGTGATTATGTAAAAAAAGGACAGACGCTGGCCAGTGTAAAGAGTACAGCCGTCAATGAAATGCAGGATGACACTCAAACTTTACAGGCTCAGCTGGCGGTTGCTAAAAGAAAGCTGTCTTCCGTAGAAGCGATGTATAAAGATGATATTGCTTCTCAGAAAGATTTACAGGAAGCACGTTCTGAAGTAGCCATACTGCAATCCAATATTTCCAAGACACAGAAAAATATGCAGCTGTATTCTGCAGGAGGAAGTACGATTCAGATCAAAGCCCCTGCAGACGGATATGTTATTTCGAAGAATATTTCCAAAGGAATGCCTGTTACCGCAGGAGGAGATCAGCTGTTTACCATTTCCAACCTGGATAAAGTCTGGGTAATGGCCAATGTATATGCCACCAATATGAGACACGTTTATGCAGATCAGCCGGTTGTGGTAAAAACACTTGCTTATCCTGATGACAGTTTTTCAGGGAAGATTAATACTATTTCCCAGGTTTTTAATGAAAATGAAAGAGTACTCAAAGCCAAAATCATTATGGATAATAACGGAATGAAGCTGAGACCAGGAATGTCTGCAGATGTAGTATTGCCAGTGAATTCACAAAATAAAAGCGCATTGGCTATTCCTGCGAAAGCCTTAATCTTTGATAATAACCAAAGCTATGTAGTGGTTTATAAAAAAGACTGTGAACTGGAGATCAGACCTGTAACGGAAATTGCTTCCAACAGCCAGTATATTTATGTAGAAGGCAATTTAAAACAAGGTGAAAATGTCATTGCTTCCAACGGGCTGCTGATCTATGAAAACCTGAAAAACCAATTAAATAATTCCACGAAGTAATGCGAAAATTTGTACAGAATATAGTTTCCTTCTCTTTAAAAAACTCATTGATTGTTCTTTTGGGAACTTTTCTATTGCTCGCCGGAGGAATCTATTCCTATCTGCATACACCCATTGAAGCATTTCCGGATGTTACCAACACCAGAGTTAGAGTCATTACCCAATGGCCGGGAAGAAGTGCTGAGGAAATAGAAAAATTTGTCACATTACCCATTTCAAAGGAAATGAATGCCATCCCGAATAAAACTTCGGTACGTTCAATTTCCTTATTCGGATTATCTGTGGTGACGGTTATTTTTGATGATCATGTGAATGATTTTTATGCACAGCAATATGCTTCCAATAAACTCGGAAATGTGGAGCTTCCAGCCGGAGCAGAATACAGCATTGAACCTCCTTCCGGTGCTACCGGTGAAATTTACCGATATATTATCAAGAGTAAACTTCCCATCAAAGAAGTAACGGCTATTCAGGATTGGGTAGTAGAAAGAGAATTGCTGGCGGTTCCCGGTGTTGCGGATGTGGTGAGCTTTGGTGGCGAAGAAAAAACATATGAAATAAAAATTAATCCTACAGAATTACACAATTACGACCTTTCCCCCCTGGATGTGTATGAAGCAGTTTCGAAGAGTAATATCAATGTAGGAGGAGATGTAGTGGCAAAAGGAGATCAGGCTTATGTAGTGCGGGGGATCGGTCTTTTGGAGAAAAAAGAAGATATTGAGAATATTCAGATCGAGGTAAAAGGTTCTACGCCTATTTTGGTAAAACACGTTGCCGAAGTAAAAGTTTCTGCAAAACCAAGATTAGGACAGGTAGGATACAACAAAGAAAATGATGTTGTACAAGGAATTGTGATTATGCTTCGTGGTGAAAATCCAAGCGAAGTCATTGCAAGGCTGAAAGATAGAATACAAGAACTGAATGGCGGAGAACTTCCCGGTGATGTACAGATTGTTCCAATCATTGACCGTACGGAGCTTGTGAACACTACCGTTCATACGGTTTCCAAAAACCTTATTGAAGGAATCATTCTGGTTTCCGTCATTGTATTTATTTTCCTTTACAACTGGAGAACTACTTTCATCGTAGCATCAGTAATTCCTTTAGCTTTTCTGTTTGCTATTATTATGCTGAAAATCCAGGGACTGCCCGCCAACCTGATTTCCATGGGTGCACTTGATTTCGGATTGCTTCTGGAGGGAACGCTGGTGATTGTAGAGCACGTCTTTGTCGCCCTCGAGCTTAAAGCGAAAAAGATAGGGCTTCGGAGATTCAATAAAATTTCAAAACTGGGAATCATCAAGAAAAGCGCAGGAAGTGTGGCAAGTTATATTTTCTTTGCCCTGTTGATTCTTATCGTTGCCCTGATGCCGATTTTCTCTTTCCAGAAAGTAGAAGGTAAAATGTTCTCTCCTTTGGCATTTACACTGGGATATGCATTATTGGGATCATTGATTTTAAGCTTAACCTATGTTCCGGCAATGTGTAAGCTGCTGTTGACAAAAAACATCGAAGAAAAAGAAAACTTTATTTCGAGATTCTTCAGAGTTAATATTTATAGAATCTACGAATTCAGTGATCGTCACAAAAAAGGATTCATTATTGGTTTCGTTGCCTTGCTTGCCGTTTGTGGCTGGAGATTCTCCAATTACGGATCAGAATTTTTGCCCAAGCTGAATGAAGGCGCAATCTACGTAAGAGCAACCCTTCCCAACAGTGTCAATCTGGATGAATCTGTTAGGTTAACCAAAGAAATGAAAGAGATTCTCATGAAATATGATGAAGTACAATTTGTCATGACCCAGACAGGCCGTCCCAATGACGGAACCGATCCCACCGGATTTTTTAATATCGAATTTAATATTCAGCTGAAGCCGGAAAATGAATGGAAGAAAAAAATATCCAAAGAAGAACTCCTTGAAGAAATGAGAGTCTCTCTTGAGAAATTTCCGGGTATCAATTTTGGATTCAGCCAGCCGATCCAGGATAACGTAGAAGAGTATGTAGCGGGAGTAAAAGCACCGCTGGTCATTAAAATTTTCGGAAATGATTTATTTGAGCTGGAAAATTATGCCAATAAAGTAGCCAATTCCATCAGAACTGTTCCGGGAATATCAGATGTTAATGTTTTCAAAAATATCGGACTTCCGGAATTGAGAATACAGCTTCACGATTCCAAAATGGCAAAATATGGGGTGTCCACAGCAGATGCACAGGCTGTGATTGAAATGACAATCGGAGGGCAGGCCGCTACTAAGTTTTACGAACAGGAAAGAATGTTTGACGTAATGCTCAGGTTTGAAAAAGATTACAGAGATACACCCGAAAAGATGGGAAATATTCTGATCCCGACTCAGGACAATAAAAAAGTTCCGCTGAAAGAAATTGCAACCATTGATTATCATACCGGACCATCATTTATTTACCGTGAAGGAAACAGCAGATATATCGGAGTTGGATTTAATATTGAAGGACGCGATCTGGGAAGTACCATCAAAGAAGCCAAAGCGAAAGTAGATAAAGAAGTGAAGCTTCCGAAAAAGCATAAAATGACGTGGGCCGGAGAATTTGAAAGTAAAGAAAGAGCGGCAAAACAGCTGGCTATGGTAGTGCCGATTTCTTTAGTTCTTATTCTGATGCTGCTGTATTTCAATTTCGGAAACATAAAAGATACGCTGATTTCGTCCATTACACTGGCATTTGCTTTCATTGGAGGATTCTTGTCCCTGTGGTTTACAGGAACCATCTTCGGAATTTCAGCGGGAATTGGGTTTATCATCCTGTTTGGAGTGGCTACCATAGACGGTATCGTTCTGATCGGAGTTATGAAAGAGAATCTGCAAAACAGAATGTCACTCAAAGAATCCATAGCGCTGGGAGTGAAAAGCAGAATCCGCCCGGTGGTGATGATTGCCCTGATGGGTTCTATGGGACTTCTTCCCGCAGCGATGTCCAACGGAATGGGTTCTGAAATTCAGAAACCGTTAGCCATTATGATTGTTGGAGGATTAATTATCTGTATGCTGCTGTCATTTACTGTACTGCCTATTATTTTCCATTATGCCTATCGCAAAAAGCATAAGGAAGCACTATAGTTTCTTTCATTTTGTTCATTATGAGGCCGGGATCCGTGAGGAAGATCCCGGCCTTTTTTATGAAGTTTTTGTAGACTCTAAAATCTCAATATTTTTAAGCACATCGCTGCTTTCACATTTTTTAAGTTCCTTTAAAAGAGCAGGAGTTAAGATCTTCGGATTCAGGATTTGAGTAGCAACTTTTGCTGCTGCATAATCTACAATGCCAATCACAGATTCTCGTAAGAAATTGGGAGTGTTGGAGGCAATGACTGCCGTTGCCCATGAAGTATCTCTTGCTTTGGAAATAGCAAAATCAAGAACTGTATTATCCTTTCCATTGGAAAGTTTGTCAACAAGATCCACAGGATAACAGATTTTATTCAGTGAATTCTGTACATTCTGGTTGATGGAAGCGATAACATTATTAATATTTTCAAAATCTTTTTTTAATGGGTTAATTTTCCGGTAAGGCATTATAGAAGCGGCAGAAATACCCAGATCCAGATTGATATGGGCATTCATCCCCAGAAATATATGCTGCAATATCAGCAGATTTTTGTTTTTAGCCGCTTCAAAAGCAATATACCATGAGTTGGTGCATCTTTCATTTTTACTGTAGCTTTCCCACGCCTGAAGATATCTTTGTGCAAAAGCAATGTCAAGTGAAGTCATCCTCGGATTGTCTTCAAATTTTTTCTGTTGAATACCTTTCAGAACCTGTGCGGTCATAATTCTGTAGGTACAGGCAAAATATCCAGCCGGACTTTGATTTTCTTTACACCAGATGATGATTTCATCCAGTCTTTTAAGAACTTCTTCAATGGTTTTCATGATGTTTTTTTGTTTAAAGATATTGAGAAAATACTTTATCACAATATATTGAGTCTGGGTTGACATTAATTCCCTTATTTATGATTTATGTCATTCGTGTTTTGGATACAAAAAATTAAGTTTGTGGACTTAAAATAAAAATATGAAAAAACTAAGTTTCTTTTTTGCCAGTATTATATTACTGTTTGCAGCTTCTTGCTCTACTGAGGAGCTTGAAAATCCTAACCTAAATGAAAACTCAAAAAAAAATTCAGGGAGAAGTTTTGCTAAAAGTGCCGGTGATGGTATTTATGATGTTTTAGGGTACGGATATAACGCAACAGGGGAATATGCTAATTCAAACTCTTCAGGATATCAGGTGATTGATATTGAAAGATTTAAAAACGAACAGGCGGGCAGATTGATTACTGATAATGTATTTTCTCAGGAATATCTTGAAGAATATGGAGAAAATGCAGAAGCTTATTCAAAAATGGTATCAACGAAAGTAGGAGCTTCAGCTGGATTCTCTTTATTTAAAAAACTTATTTCGGTTACTTTTAGTTCTGCAGTTAGCAACACTACTACCAATAAGTTTGATGCAAAGTACATTTATGGCAGTTATAATCTTTTAATCAAACAAAGAAGATTCAGATTTAATGCTACTCCTGTATTATTATCTGATTATTTGACCCCTGAGTTTTCCAGCGATTTGCAGTCAAATAGTCCTGCACAGCTTGTGAACGATTATGGTACTCACGTTGCAGTTGATATTTACACGGGTGCGAAGTTAGATGTTATGTTTCAATCTGAAACCACAAATCAAAGCCGTGAAAAAGCAGCCAGAGTTGGAGTCAAAGTTGGTGTAAAGAGTATTTTTGATGCCAATGTTGATAACGACATCGATACATCAGAATCAAGTAAAAACTTTTCCAGAAAATTATCCTTTAAAACCAGAGGTGGAGATCCATCGAAGAGTTTGGTGGGAGAGCTAAACCTTGATCAGGCGAATCCTAAAATTAATATTTCCAGCTGGCAGAGCAGTTCAACACCAACTAATGCGGTATTGGTAGAATTTGGAAGTAATGGTTTGGTGCCACTTTATGAACTTATTAAAGATCCAGTGAAGAAAGCTCAATTGAAAGCTTATATCGATCAATATTTAATTGATAATCAGGTGAGATTAGATTATACCAATACGGCTAATCTTGTGAATGGTAATTTTGTTAGAAATCCTGCAACCAACCAGATCTTTTTTATGTTTGAAAACAAATTGAGATATATCCAAAGCCCTATGACTCTTTACGGATTATTTAATATTACCAGTGGTGAAATTGCTACTGTGAGTCCAAGCAATTTATCAACAGTAGAACGTGGAGCAGACTTAACACCTGATAATGATCTTAAACAGGACAATTATACCAATAAGATTTATATGAGAGAAGGTAATACTTTAAGATATATTCCAAATATTGGTATTTATAATAAATATAGATTTAATAATAATGCAGTTAAAAAAATAAATGGTACAAATGGTTATATCATTGGTAGCGATATTTTTTAATTTAAAGTTATGATGATAAAAAAAAGAGACTGTCACAGAAGACAGTCTCTTTTACTTTTTTAAACATTCTCTATTGTTTATCTGATTATGGCGTTATTATAACCGGATCAGGAAAAGGTTCAAGAATCAATGGCTTGCACATTGCTGCAGGTTGGCAGATTCCGCCCATGCATATAAAATTAGTCATAGTGGTTGTGCCGTCAGGACATCTGATCATGCCTTCACCGTGGCATCCTCCCGGACATTCTGCCGGATAAAGAGTTCCTCCAAAGACATCTTTCAAATCTGCTCTTAAAAGTTTTGTTAAGTTGTTTTTCATGGTTTAATCTTTTTGTTTAGTAAATTAATTATTATTAACGTTCTTATAATTAAACAAATAGGTGTGAAAATATTGAACTAAAATAGTAAATTATTCTATGATGATTGAATTTATGATAAATGTCAAAATGAAGGTTAGATTTTTTTTTAATCCTCAACAATATCTCTGTCAACTTTTTCAGGGGTAAACTCTAAAAAGGACGGCCGTTTTGTACAGCCTGTCATTAATAAAAAGAAAAGCACAAATGGAATTCGTGCTTTATATTGTTTAATGACTTTCTTTTGCAATTTCATCATGATGCTTAAGATACAAAGGCAGGGCGGCGGAACCATACCAGGGGAAAATTTCATAGCTAAAAATGCCCGCCTGAACTGTAGGATCAGTTTTTACCCATTGTTCAGCTTCTTCTTTAGATTTGGTGTTGAAAATAAACATGCCCCGATAGTTTTCTTTATTCTTTTCCAGGAAAGGTCCGGCTACCACAATTTTACCTTCATTGGCCAGTTTACCGATATTAGCCATGTGTCCTTTCATGAGTTCACCCACTTTGGCTTTATCATCCATCTTCGTGGAACCTGTTGTCAGCATGACAATTGTATAAGGTTTCATACCGTATTGATCCGCTCCTAAAGAAGTGGCCAGTTCCTGATTATATTTAGGTTTTTCTGCTTTCTTTTCCTGTGCAAAAGAAAATGCTGATAGGAGAAGGCATGCGAGGAGTAATGTTCTTGATTTCATCTTGTTTTATTTTGATAAATATAATAAAACCTAATAGATTTCTGAAAACTGAATTTCAAATGTCGCTATGAAATAAAAAAACCTCGATGATTTCGAGGTTTATATCTAATTGTTCTAATGAGGTTACTAATCTTTTATTCTTAAAAATTCTTTCGCCAGTTCGATCATCTTTGGATCTCCGGTATATTTACCATGTTCATCGGAAAGTTTTACTGTAGGAATCCATTCTTTATTGGGAGCCTGTACGCCGATGAGTTTCATTACGATATTCATGGGTTTTAACCCCACATCATTGGTGAGATTGGTTCCGATCCCGAACGATATGCCTATTTTTCCTCTGCAATAATTGGTAATTTCCTCTACTTTTTCAAGATTAAGAGCATCGGAAAAAATAATATACTTAAACATTGGGTTAATCCCATTATTTTGATAGTGGGCAATGGTTTTATCTGCAAATTCCAAAGCATCTCCACTGTCATGGCGCACGCCGTCAAAAAGCTTTGCAAATTTTTTATCAAACTGCTGGAAGAATACATCTGTAGTATAAGTATCAGACAGGGCGACTCCAAGATCTCCTCTGTATACATCTACCCAGTGTTCCAGTGCCAATTCGTTGGCCATTTTAAATCCATATTCGGCAGCATGGAACATAAACCATTCATGAGCATGTGTTCCGATGGGTTTTACACCGTATTTCATCGCAAAATGAACATTTGAGCTTCCGATAAAAGTAGATTCTTTTTTCTGGGTTAAAGCTTCCATTACCAGATTCTGTACCTTGTAAGAGTGTCTTCTTCTTGTCCCGAATTCTGCAAATGTTACTCCAAGCCTGCCCAAAGAGTCCGCTTTTTCTATTGTTTTGCTCATCACCACTTCGTTGGAGTCTCTTTCCATGTGGTTCATTTCATAATGAAGTTCGCTGATCAATGCAAGCAATGGAACCTCCCAAAGTATCGTTCTGTACCAAAGTCCTTCCACAATGACGGACAGATCACCTCCTTCCTGATGAATTTTTACTTCAGACGGGTCATAATGATAACCTTCTAAAAAATCGAGGTAGGGCAGATCTATATAAGGACATGTTCTTGCCATGAACTTTTTTTCATCTTTCGTAAGTTTAAGTTCGGCCATTTTATTAACAGCTTCTCTTAAAGCAACGTCAAACCCCTCCGGAAAGTGGTGTTTCCCTCTGTTGATAAATTCATATTTTACAATAGAACTCGGGAATAGCTTTACCACAGCATTCTGCATGGTTATTTTATAGAAATCATTATCAAGGATAGAGTTTAATCTTACGTCGTTCATGATATGTGTAATTTTAACGCAAATATAAAAATAAAAAATAAAATCGCCTAAATGTAAGGCGATTTTTTGAAATATTTCCATGCTTTTGATGGAGTTATTTTCCAAGATAAGAGTTGTACATCCAAACTTCTTTCTCCTGCTCGGTAATATAGTCGCTCATTTGCGAATTGGTACCTTCGTCTCCTGCTTCATCTGTAATGTCCAGAAGTTCTCTCTGCAGATCAATTACCACTTTGAATGAATTGAGAATCTGTTCAACACTTTTACTACCATCAGTTACTTCTTTGCTTTCTTTAATGGTTGCTACTTTTAGGTAATCTGAATAATTATGTGCAGGCGTAGCTCCTAGCGTAAGGATTCTTTCTGCAATCTCATCAATCTTTAATACAAGGCTGTTATACAATTCCTCAAACTTCGGATGAAGGGTAAAGAACTGCTCTCCTTTAATATTCCAGTGAGAACCTCTTGTGTTCTGATAGAATACAGAATAGTTAGCCAATAAAACGTTTAATTTTTCTGAAATCTTTTTGCAATCAGCTTCTTTAAGGCCAATAATACTAGCATTTTTCATAAGTTTATCTTTTATATATCTCAAAGTTACGAAATATCGTGCCGAATATGGTGAGATCCCAATAGATGATAACTATAGGAAAATTTTTTAAAATAGTTTGGAAGTATTAATATTGTGCTTATCTAAAATAGGCCTCAGAAATTATATACTATGTTTTTTAACACCCTTGTCAATATATCTGAAAATAAAGGAAGATCACTGGTTAAATATTTCAGTATTGGAATTGTACTGATTTATATTGGTGTTTTTATAGCATTATATCTTAAGGCTGAAGAACCATTTTCAGCCTGGACTATTTCTGATTGGCTGATCAACTATACAGATGGCGGTTTCAAAAGAAGAGGTCTTTTGGGAGAAATGTTTTTTTATATACAGGATATAACGGGATTGAAATTACAATTTCAAATCTTTATTCTTCAGATCATAAGCCTTTCAGGAATTCTGTATGGGACACTTTTATACCTTAAAAAATATAAAGTAGATCTTTTTTATCTAGCCATCATGGCTTCGCCTTATATTCTTTTATTCCCTGCATTGACTGTGAGAAACGCTGGCCGAAGAGAAATCATATTGATTCTTATAATGCTTTGGTATTCTTTTGTAAAAAAATCCAAGCTTAATGATGCGCTATTATGGATTTTTTATGTCGTTTTTCTTTTCATACATGAGGCAGGATTTTTTTTCTTTCCGTTTTTATTATGGATTAATTATTCCAAGTGGCAGAAAATTAATATTAAATATTTCCTGTCTATTACGGTAGCTGCGTTTGCCACTATGGGTATTATCTATTTTTTTGGTGGAAATGTGAACCAAGGCGAAAGTCTATCCATCCTGAAAAGCAGGGGAGTGGTTTTTCAGAAAGAGAATATTTTTGATATGGAATATTATTTTGATTTTAATTATGTTCTTCAGTATAAATTATCATTTCTGGTTCATGCTATTGAGCTTCTTATCATGGTATTTCAAATGGGGTTCTATGTTTATCTGTTTAAAAAAGAATCATTTTATAACTATCTTTTCTGTAATGTGATCTGTCTTCTTTGGGTTACTCCTTTATATTATCTCGGAATTGATTGGATGAGATGGAATTATATTTATTCTACATTATTATTTATTGTTTTTACATCGCTGTTAAAAAGAAATGATTCCGGAGTTATATCATTCAATAATAACGCAATAAAATCTTCGTATCTTATTTTTTCCGGTGTTTTTTATTTATTGGTTCTCTTGCATCTTCAGCACGATACCATGATTGAATGGATTCAAAGCTATCTTATGTAGAATTAAAATTGAAGTTTAAATTGTACAGGATAAGAAAGTTTTTAAATACATCAGATCCAATTTCCGGAATTTATTTTAAAAGAAAAAATATTGAAAATCAGGAATCAATAAATTTCATAATTATTTAATACGCTTTTTTAAAGCTTGAAAAAAGTATATTTTCTTTCCCTTTTCCTCATGTATATTATATTTCCCGGATTGTTATATTGAAACGTCTTTTATTTTTATGTAAGTATTTGATTTTAATTTTTATATAAGTGTTTGCAGATTAAAAAAATATTACTATTTTTGCACCCTAAAATAAAAAGCAATTAAATGCCTACTATTCAACAATTAGTAAGAAAAGGAAGAGCCACGCTTGCCAAGAAGAGCAAATCGGCTGCCCTTGATTCTTGTCCACAAAGACGTGGTGTATGTACGAGAGTATATACAACTACACCTAAGAAACCTAACTCTGCACTTAGAAAAGTAGCAAGGGTAAGACTTTCTAACGGTAAAGAAGTGAATGCCTATATCCCGGGCGAAGGACATAATCTTCAAGAGCACTCGATAGTATTGGTTAGAGGCGGAAGGGTGAAAGACCTACCGGGAGTACGTTACCACATCGTAAGAGGTGCATTAGACACCGCTGGTGTAAATGGAAGAACTCAGAGAAGATCTAAGTACGGAGCTAAGAGACCTAAACCAGGACAAGCAGCTGCTGCACCTGCAAAAGGAAAGAAAAAATAATCATTAAATAAGGTACAAAAGCAATGAGAAAGACAAAAGCGAAAAAAAGACCGTTGTTACCAGATCCGAAATTTAATGATCAATTGGTAACGAGATTCGTAAACAACTTAATGCTTGACGGTAAGAAGTCAATCGCATTCAAAATTTTCTATGATGCATTAGATATTGTAGAAACTAAGAAAGGAGATAACGAAAAAACTGCACTTGAAATCTGGAAAGATGCACTTACAAATGTAATGCCTCACGTAGAAGTGCGTTCTAGAAGAGTAGGTGGAGCTAACTTCCAGATCCCTATGCCAATCAGAGCTGATAGAAAAATTTCTATGGCAATGAAATGGTTAATCAAATATTCTAAAGCTAGAAATGATAAGTCTATGGCTTTGAAATTAGCTAACGAAGTTGTAGCTGCTTCAAGAGAAGAAGGTGCTGCTTTCAAAAAGAAATCTGATACTCACAAAATGGCGGAAGCTAACAAGGCTTTCTCACACTTCAAATTCTAATCTGAAATGGGAAGAGATCTTAAATTTACAAGAAATATTGGTATCGCTGCTCACATTGATGCAGGTAAAACTACCACTACAGAAAGGATTTTATTCTACACAGGGGTAAACCACAAAATTGGAGAGGTTCACGATGGTGCTTCTACAATGGACTGGATGGAGCAGGAAGCAGAAAGAGGTATTACTATTACTTCTGCTGCAACTACTTGTTCTTGGAACTTTCCAACAGATCAAGGAAAACCTGTTGCTGATACTAAGCCTTACCACTTCAACATTATCGATACACCGGGACACGTTGACTTCACTGTAGAAGTAAACAGATCTTTAAGAGTATTGGATGGATTGGTATTCTTATTCTCTGCAGTAGATGGAGTAGAGCCTCAGTCTGAAACAAACTGGAGACTTGCTGACAACTACAAAGTTGCAAGAATGGGATTCGTAAACAAAATGGACAGACAAGGTGCTGACTTCCTTAACGTGGTAAACCAGGTTAAAGAAATGTTAGGATCTAACGCAGTTCCAATCGTTTTACCAATCGGTGCTGAAGAAGATTTCAAAGGAGTTGTTGACTTAATTAAAAACAGAGCGATCATCTGGGATGAAGCAGGACAAGGAGCTACTTTCGAAGTAGTGCCAATTCCTGAAGATATGAAAGATGAAGTTCTTGAATATAGAGAGAAACTAGTAGAAGCTGTTTCTGAGTATGACGAAACTTTGATGGAGAAATTCTTTGAAGATCCGGATTCAATTACAGAAGAAGAAATCAATGCTGCATTGAGAGCTGCTACTATCGATTTATCTATTATCCCAATGACTTGTGGTTCTTCATTCAAGAACAAAGGAGTACAGTTTATGTTGGATGCAGTATGTAAATACCTTCCTTCTCCATTGGATAAAGATGATATCAAAGGTACTGATCCAAGAACAGACGCTGAAATTACAAGAAAACCATCTGTAGATGAGCCTTTCGCTGCATTAGCATTTAAGATTGCTACTGACCCGTTCGTGGGAAGATTAGCATTCTTCAGAGCTTACTCTGGAAGACTGGATGCAGGTTCTTATATCTTGAACACTCGTTCTGGAGATAAAGAAAGAATCTCTAGAATCTATCAGATGCACGCTAACAAGCAAAACCCGGTAGAATATATTGAAGCTGGAGATATTGGTGCAGCAGTTGGATTCAAGTCTATCAAAACTGGTGATACGATGTGTGATGAGAAAAACCCGATCATTCTTGAATCTATGGTTTTCCCTGATCCGGTAATTGGTATCGCTGTTGAGCCTAAAACTAAAGCTGACCAGGATAAAATGGGTAACGCTTTAGCTAAATTGGCAGAAGAAGATCCTACGTTTACTGTTAGAACTGACGAAGCTTCTGGACAAACGATTATCTCTGGTATGGGTGAGCTTCACTTAGATATCATTGTTGACCGTATGAAGAGAGAGTTCAAAGTAGAAGTAAACCAAGGACAACCTCAGGTAGAGTACAAAGAAAACTTAACAAAAGTTGCTCAACACAGAGAAGTTTACAAAAAACAATCTGGTGGTAAAGGTAAATTTGCTGACATTGTATTTGAACTAGGACCTGCAGACGAAGGTAAAGTTGGTTTAGAATTCATCAATGAGATCAAAGGTGGTAACGTTCCTAGAGAATTCGTTCCTGCTATTGAAAAAGGATTTAAAGCTGCAATGAAGAACGGTCCATTGGCTGGTTTCGAAGTTGAAGGTATTAAAGTTACTCTTAAAGATGGATCTTTCCACGCAGTGGATTCTGATGCTCTTTCATTTGAAATGGCTGCTAAATTAGGATTTAAAGAAGCGGGACGTGCTGCTAAGCCAGTAATTATGGAGCCTATTATGAAACTGGAAGTTGTAACTCCGGAAGAATATATGGGTAACATCATTGGTGACCTTAACAAAAGAAGAGGTACTATCAGTGGTCAGGAAGAGAAAAACGGTGCTGTTGTAATCAAAGGTTCTGTTCCACTTTCTGAAATGTTTGGATACGTAACTACTCTAAGAACACTTTCATCAGGAAGAGCTACTTCTTCTATGGAATTAGAGAAGTACCAGGCTACTCCACAAAACGTTGCTGAAGAAATCATAGCTAAAGCAAAAGGTTAATTTTTAAATTAAAGAAATGTCACAAAGAATCAGAATAAAACTAAAATCTTACGATTACAACTTGGTAGACAAGTCTGCTGAGAAAATCGTAAAAACGGTAAAGGCTACTGGTGCTGTTGTAAACGGTCCAATTCCATTGCCAACGAATAAGAGAATCTTCACAGTATTGAGATCTCCGCACGTAAACAAGAAAGCAAGAGAGCAGTTCCAACTTTCAGCTCACAAGAGACTAATGGATATCTACTCTTCTTCTTCTAAAACTGTTGATGCTCTAATGAAATTAGAACTTCCTTCAGGTGTAGACGTTGAAATTAAAGTGTGATAAATGCATACTTTGCAATGATTATACAATCCGTTCCTTTTTAGGAACGGATTTTTTTTATGTATATGCTGTTTTATATAACTACATCAATAGCAAAAAAGCAGGCTTGCAATGCATTAAATCTGCTTTTTTTGAATTGAAATTTCTGTAATCATAAAAAAGCTTTAAAGGATTTGTCTTAATAATAGATCAGATATGTTTGATGATTGTAATGAGTCATCTTATTGGATTAATAATCTGATATTAATAGGGCTTTTCAGGGTGACATATGTCACACTTCTTTATTTATTTAGAATTAATAAAAATAATAATTTTGTAAAAAATTATCAGATGAATAAAGTAGTATCCTTTTCTCTGCTTGTATTGGGTGGAGTTCTGGCCAATGCACAGAAAGTAAATGATTCAATTAAACACAAGAAAATTGAAGAAGTAGAACTATTTGGTGAAAAAAAGAAACAGCCGCAAGGTCTGGATGCAATTACAAGATTGCCTTTGAAAACCAGAGATCAGATTCAAAGTATTTCTGTAATTTCCCATAAAGCAATTGAAGAATTAGGAGCACTTACAGTCACTGATGTTGCCAAAAATGTTCCGGGGGTAACTCTATTTTCTAGCTATGGTGGAGGAAACGAAAGTATGTCTATCAGAGGATATCGTGGCGTTCCTGTATTGAAAAACGGTGTTCAGCTGGATTCGGATTTCCGTACTGCTGGGATGATCACAGATATGCAGGGAGTAGAAAGCATTCAGGTAATCAAGGGATCTGCCGCAATTGGTCAGGGAATAGGAAATGGATTGGGATCTGCAGGAGGAGTTATCAATGTTGTAACAAAAAGACCACAGTTTATTGACCAGACCAATGTAGGATTCCGTTACGGAAGCTGGGATTTTTACAGACCTACGGTAGATTTCCAGAGAGTATTGGATTCTCAGGGCAAAGTTGCTGTAAGATTCAATGGTGCCTATCAGAATAACAATTCATTCAGAAGCCATGTAAAGGGAGAAAGAATCTACGTAAATCCATCGATAGCTTTCCGTCCGGATGATAAAACATACATTAATGTGGAAATGGATTATCTGCATGATAAAAGAACACCGGACAGAGGAACAATCAACCTTGCTCCGGGAACTGTAGAAGCATTGTATCACATGCCCAAAGGTAAGTTCTTAGGATATACATCCGATTATTCAAAAACTGAGACTTTCAACTTTGCCACTACGATCGTACGTAACCTTACGGATAAATTAAAAGTGAGAGCTGCTTTCGTTAATTCTGTTAGCAATACAGACTCTGAAGCTTCATCCGTATCATTACCTGCTGGTGAAACGAACTATAATATCAGACAGCGTACCATTGGAAAATCACAGGGTGAAGATATCAAT
The DNA here is from genome assembly GCF_057809135.1 of Chryseobacterium sp. FG46. Taxonomy (NCBI): domain Bacteria; kingdom Pseudomonadati; phylum Bacteroidota; class Flavobacteriia; order Flavobacteriales; family Weeksellaceae; genus Chryseobacterium; species Chryseobacterium sp. FG46. The sequence continues at coordinate 38,772 of NZ_JBMDJJ010000013.1, forward strand.
AAAGTATTGCAGTTAGACTTCATCGGAGAAAAGATAAAAACAGGATTTATCAACCATACATTCCAGGTTGGTTTTGACTGGAGAGAAACTGAAACTTCATCTACAACCTACGAAGCATATAAAAACTCAATCGCACCCGGTAATTTAATTACTGCACGTGCCACAAAAATAGGAAACATAACCTATGCGGCTAATCCACTTGATATTTTTGACGTAGTAAACGGAAGTATTCCAAATCAGCTTCCTGCGAATGTTATCTATAAAAATCTGGGAAGATCAAATGCTGTGCTGACACCAAGTATAGGTGCGATGGCTCAGGATGTGATGACTATCGGAAAATATGTAAAAGCTCACTTGGGACTTCGTTACAGCAGACTGAACGGATCTGCCAATGAGTCTGTAGATACATGGAATCCTAATTTCGGATTAATCGTTTCACCACTTCCAAATGTTAATGCATTTGGATCATATACCACTACAACATCTTTAAGATCTTCTAATAATTTCCTTTTAGATGGAGGAAGAGTAGGCCCATCAATGACTAAACAGTGGGAAGCTGGTATTAAATCAGACTGGTTTAATGAGCGTTTAAGATTTAATGTTACAGTATTTGACATTAAAACAGATCACCTGTCTTTCACTATTCTTGACGAAAACTATAACCCTGTTGTCATCAACAAACAAACGATGTATGGCCTTGCAGGAAATCTTAGAAGAAAAGGAGTGGAAGTAGAATTGATTGGAAGAATTCTTCCAAACCTTCAGGTGATGTCAGGATGGGCATATCTGGATGCTCAATACCAGGACAGCCCTGCTTATATGAACGGATCCGCCCCCATGAACGCTCCTAAACACACCGCAAACGGGTGGCTGAATTATAAATTCAACAAAGGGACTTTATCAGGACTTGATGTAGGAGCAGGGATTTATTATGTAGGAAAAAGACCGGTTGACGAATGGACTCAGAAGACATTTACAGCAGGTCACCTGAACAGTGTGAAACCTGGAGATAAACCTTTCGATATGCCGGAATATACCACAGTAGATGCTCAGGCAGGATATACCCTGAAAAATGGAATGGGAATAAGAGTGTTCTTTAACAATATCTTTGATAGTATAGGATACAGCTCTTATTTCAGAGGAGGATACATTGATCAGATTCAGCCAAGAAACTTTGCTGTACAGGTAAACTATAAATTCTAACACAAAAATATATTATGAAAATTATTAAAACACTAGTCTTATCATTGATTGCCCTAGCCGGTTTAGTCTCATGTTCCGAAGAACATTTATCCGAAGAAGAACTGAAAACAGCCAGGGAAAATATTGAAAAACATTATACAAATCCCATAAGCATATACTCTTGGGGTAATATTTCTCCCTGGAAAGATCATTGGAATAATACATTGTATCCAAAAACTTTTTCACCTGCTCAAATCGGAAAAAGTATCATAGCAGAAGAAAAGCAAAACCTGGAATACCGTTTCCCAGGGAAAATCAAATAACATAACTTCAATCATTCATATCAATTTTAATTAAAAAACATTAAGACAGACTTCTGTCTTAATGTTTTTTTTGGTCAGTATTTATTATTCCTGATTCCTGTTAATTTTATACATTTAATCAATCTATAAAATAACGATAATGGGAAAAATGAGCCATAGCTTTTTTGAGAAATTTTCAAACTGGGCTGTAAAATTTACTGGAAGTCCATATGCCTTCATAGGAGCTTTTCTTATCGTAGTACTATGGGCGGTAACCGGACCTTTTTTTGATTATTCCGAAACCTGGCAGCTGGTAATCAATACCGGAACTACAATCATTACTTTTCTGATGGTATTCCTGATTCAGAAAGCTCAGAACAAAGACTCCAAAGCCATACAGATTAAACTCAATGAGCTTATTGCTGCTCACGAAAAAGCAAGCAATCGTATTGTGGATATTGAAGACCTTACAGAAGTAGAACTGGATCAGCTCCATATCTATTATGAAAGGTTGGGAGAGCTTGCCAAAAAAGATGCAGATATTCATACTTCCCATTCTATTGATGCTGCGGAAAGAAATCATGACTATAAATATGAGTTCTTCAAAAGAAAACATGAAGAATGGCTGCAGAAAAAGAAACAAAAAAAGGATTGATTAATAATTTTTCTTAATATTTTAAATATTATTATTATTTTATAATATATTATAGATGTCATGGGTATTTTAGGGTATTTTCTTAATTTTTCATCTTGTTTTTAGTGTTTTTTTTTGATAAATATCTACATTTACTTACAAAAAACATATGAAAATAAAATTATTTTGTTTGCCGGTATTGTTATTAGCAATATCAGCAAATGCCCAGTGGAGTAGAGGGCTGCCTCAACAGAAAATCATTAAAAAGAGTGATCATTCTGTTTATTACCAGCTTGATATTGATCAAATAAGAACACAGCTGCTAAGAGCTCCCAAAATAGGTGAAGGTTCTCCCATCACTATTAATATTCCCACTCTTGAGGGGAAAATAGAGAAATTTACAGTTAACAGTTTTCCGGTAATGGATGAAACTCTGGCTAATAAATACCAGTTGGGATCTTATGTTGGAATCGGGGTGGATGACCCGGCCAAATATATCCGGTTCAGTGTTGCTCCCCATGATTTCCAGTCTATGATCATTGGTTCTGATGGTCAATATGAATTTATAGAACCTGCCACATCCGACAAATCCTATTATTCTATACATGGAAAAACTAATAAAAATGGACACGCATTTACATGTTCTACAAAGGAGGATAAAGAATCTGTTGCCAATCTGCAGAAGCTGAAAAATGCTGGTATTGCTGCAAAATCTAATAATAAAACTTTTCACACCTTGAGATTGGCCATGTCTGTTACTGGTGAGTATACTGCATATTTTGGTGGCGTTTCCGGAGCACTTACTCAGATTAATGCCACTTTATCAAGAGTAAACGGTGTATTTGAAAAAGAGTTTAATCTTCATGTCAATGCAATTGATGCTCCTAACCTGATTTTTACCAATGCTGCTACCGACCCTTACAGTACGTCTGATCTTATGTGTAAATGGAATTATGAATTGATGAATACATTGCATGGAGGAGCTTATGGTGTTACAGATGACAATTTTGATATAGGACACTTGTTCGGCGCTACAGGTGGTGGTGGAAATGCAGGCTGTATCGGCTGTATCGGAAGTAATGACATCAGTACAACTTCTTTTACAGCAGCTCAAAGTTATTGTCAGGATGCTGGAGGGAATTACTATGCTTATACATCTCCTAATAACTACAAAGGAAGCGGTTTTACTTCTCCTGCAGACGGTATACCGCAGGGAGATAACTTTGACATAGATTATGTAGCGCATGAATTAGGACATCAATTTGGGGATAATCATACCTACAGTTTTAATGAAGGAACAGGTGTTTGTGTGGAACCAGGATCGGGATCAACCATTATGGGGTATGCCGGAATTACGGGCGTAAATACAGATGTCCAGCAACATTCTGACGCCTATTTTCATAGTGTAAGTATTGACCAGGTACAGGCTAATCTTGCTGCGGTAACTGCTGATGTGGAAACACCTATTGTCAATAATCCACCTGTTGTCACTGCAATGAATACAACCTATACTATTCCAAAATCCACGGCGTTTGTGCTAACAGCATCTGCAACAGATCCGGATGGAGATACTTTGAGTTATTGCTGGGAACAGGTGAACTCAAGTAGTTTGAGTAATGGAGTTTCCAAAACGAACATCGGAAATACAAGTTCAGGTGCAAGCTTCAGATCCTGGGCACCTACCACAAGTCCTACCAGATATTTCCCTAAGCTTGCAACCGTGTTGGGAGGAGCTGTAAAAAATACAGCGGATTTTGAGGCGGCAAGTACAGTGGCAAGAACTACAAATTTCCGCGTGACGGTAAGAGATAATAAACCGGGTGGACAGGCTCAGACCGCCTATGCCACACAAACTATTGTAGTAGGATCTGCAGCGGCATTTACTGTAGATACAACATCATTAACACCCAATACCAATTCTACAATTGCATGGACGGTTTCCGGAACAACGGCTTCTCCATATAATGTAGCCAACGTAAAAATTGATTATACCGCAGATGGCGGAGTAAGCTGGAGCGACCTGGCTGCATCAGTTCCCAATAGCGGGTCTGCAAGTGTTTTCATCCCGGCATCTTTAGCAGGAAAAACAATTCACCTGAGAATTTCTGCTATTGGAAATGTTTTCTACGCAGTGAAACAGGCTACAGTATCCGGTTTATTGGCTGTGTCTGAAGCTGGAAATGTGAAATCTGTTAAGATCTATCCAAACCCTGTAGAAGATGTATTGAACGTCACGAATGTTTCTTCAACCGCTACTTATGAAATCTTCAGTGCTCCGGGGCAGATCATTGCCAAAGGAACTATAGGAGATGGCAAAATTAATGTAACAGCTCTTGTGAAAGGAATCTACTTTATTACCATTACCAATAAAGAAGAAAAGAGTACAACTAAGTTTGTAAAAAAATAATCCGGTTAACAATCAAATAAAAACCTCTGATCACTCAGAGGTTTTTTATGGTTTATACTATCTCATAAAATAGTTGAAATAACTACAGCTTCCCATTAAGTTCTTTGTCGTTTCAGTATCAGAATACTGAGCTTTCAGCTGAGCAAAATAGGTTCTGTACTTCTGGTTTTTTAGATTGTCCATTTCTTTTTGGTGGGCATCTTCTTTTTCAGACCATTTCGGATCAGAATAATCAAAATCTTTTGGTGCTTTCGCTTCATACTGATAATATTTACCCTGTTCAGCACTTGCCATCTGGAATAAGATTCTTGCTTTTTCCTCTTTATTACTGGAAAGCTTAAGTGCTTTTTGATAATAGTTGATTGACAGGTCAAAATTATCAGGTTCAATATAAGAAGTATCAAGGAAGTTTTTGTAATAATACTTGTAAGGATTCTTTCTGTCCGTATTCCAGAAATCATATTTGCCACCGTTGCTGTTGTCGATATCCATAACGAACAGCTGACGGTAATATCCTAAAATAGAAGTGTTGTACAATAAGTTTCCGATAAGCTGATTGGCTTTTGCTGCTTTTTCACCTGTGCCGTTTCCAATCTTTTTCAGTTGAATCAATGCATCTGCCAGCTCAAGTTTGTCCATGCTTGTTTTGATGAAAGGGAAATCTGCATAATTTTCAGCTTTCATACTTTCGGTATCAGGGCTTCCGAAACTTTCCCACACATTATGTCCGAAGACAAGATTGGAAATATTTTTAAATCCGTTGTATTCTGCAGGAGCATATTGTTTTGGAGTGATGGTCTGGCCATTCTTTTCTGTCCATTCATAATTCTGTCTTGGAATCCCTGCGAAGCTTTTTGCTTTTTCATAATAAACTTTCGCTTTTTCAAAATCGGCAAGTCTCATCGCTCTGTCTCCATAAATGGTACTGAAGAAGGCATCAATATTACCTACACTGTCCATGTTTTTCGCGATGATCTGCTGCTCAAATTGGGTTTTATTTGGCTTTCTGTAAAACTCTTCCACGCTTTTTACCAGACTTGAGTTCGGGTTATATTGGAGATCAGAAAGTTTATTGTTCATCAGGAATGATTTTCCGTCTTCACCCTGAAGGAAGTAACGGTTCGCAATAACATCCTTAAGGAAATCTGCCGTAGAAGGTACTTCGCCATAATAATCGAATTGAGCTGCAGCTGTTGTATCTTTTTCTACCTTTTTCTCTACGAAGTATTCCGCATAGTCTTTCATCAGATGATCTTCATACTCTGCATCAATTTTCGGCTGAGAAACGATGTCATTCAAAACTTTCATCCTTTTGATTTCTTCCAGATATTCCGGATTGGTCGTTTTGATGTCATTAAGAATTTCAGAGCTTTGTTTATAGTCTTTCTTTAAAAACTTAAGATAAGCATCTGCAATCTGCCAGTACTCATCCTTAGACTTTTCTTTTGTTTTATCCGTGAACTTTTCAAGGCTGTCCAGGAAGTCCTGTGTTTTCTCGTCGTAATAATAACCTGTTCTGCTGTAGAAAGGGATTCTGTCCGGATTGCTGAACAGTTCGTCATCACTCTGGTCAGCTTTAGCATTATCGCCAGTTTTGTCAGATTTGGAACCACCAAAGAGATTTTTAAAGAATCTTACAATTTTCTGCCAGAAAGAAAGCTTTTCTTCTTTCACCTCAGTTTTGGTTGAATCTGCAGATGTATCTTTTGAGGTGTTATCCGTTGAATTTTCTTTCGTAGCTACTTTTTGAGCATCGGAAGTATAATAATAGGTAGGCAGATAACTTCTTTCAAGTTCGTTGATACTTCTGGCGGCCATTACCTTCAGAATCTCGGAATCAGGATCAATTTCATACATCTTTTCCATCATCGGAACAGGATTGTTGAAGTCCTCGTATCCTAACAGGAAATAAGCCATATTTTTTTCTTCATTCGTATTGGCTCTTTTCAGAATATTGCTGAAAGAGGCAGTGTCTGACAGTTTCATCGAAACAAATGCAGATTCCTTACGGTCTTTGCTGTTCATAAATACCTGAAAGAAGTTCCAGTTGGCATCACTGTTCATTTCCAGTCCTCTTTGTGCTCCTGCCAGCTGGTCCAGAGACATAAAGTACACCGTTCCTTTTAGTTTGATGGGAGCAACATAGGTCTTGAAAGCCTGTACGGCAGAATCGTAATTTCTTGTATAATGATTCAGACGTACCAGCTGATATCCGTAACGCTGTTTGATTTCAGGATTTCTCGCCGCATTGTATAAAGAGGTTAAAGCAGCGGTCGTTTTATTGTAATCAAGAGCTGTAGCATTTTTTCTGCTGGCATCTCTGTCGTAATAGAATGAGTTTTCACTTTCTATATAATTGATGCTCATATAAGGCTCAAGGTATTTAGCTTCAATCAAATAATCAATACCTTCCTTATATTTCTGGTAAAATCCGGTGCCTAGTTTTTGTAAAAGAGGGTTGGTTGGATTTCCGTTCTTTAAAGCATTCAGGTCGTTCATGCTTATTTTATACACCAGATTCTGGGTTTCAGAATAGCTCAGCTGATTGTTGAAGAACTTTTTCCATGTTTCAACATTATCATCAGGAATCAATGCAGAATTATATCCTCCATAAAATCTGCTTGAATAATTGTGCAGGAAGGGAAGATAAGCCTTGTCTTTGATGATGGTTTGCGTAAAAAGGTTGAAGTAATCATAATCAGGATCTGACCACGCACACGCGTCAGATTGTGTATAGAAAAGTGATACAACCGCAAGTGAAAGAATATACTTTTTCATAGGGCGTGCAGTGTTTTTTAGTTTTAATATTGTATGATGGTAGTGTTCTGGCAAGTGTGCCTCTATCTCTTAGAGATTAAAATTTCCGGTCTGACACAAATTTACTATCTAATTGATAATAAATGATATTAAAATGCGGGATTTTTTTCTGTAAAAAACCAATAACATCATTAAGTTGTTCTTCAGATATTTCCTCTGCCTTTATTTTGAAACCTTTATTCAAATAACTTCCGAAGTAGAATCCGTCTTTCAAAACTTCAACTTCGTGATCTGAAATCTTTTTGAAACTGGAGTTTTCCAAATCTCTTTTCGATAAGGCATTAATAAGTCTGTGTTTTCCTAAATGATTGGTAACGATTCCCCACGAATAAATCGGAAGTGCCACTTCAATATTTTTGACAGGATAATCTTCCATTTTTGAAAGATAGCTTTTCAGAATATTGACATCCAGAATAGAATTCTTATCAGAGTTTTCAAGAGGTGACGAAGTAGAGTAGCACATCAGGTATACTTTTCCGACGGGAGGAATTCCGGTCTGCTTTTTATCTTTCACCTGATGAAGACGTAGAGTGCAGGTAATTTCTTTTCCGGAAATTCTTTTGAGTTCTTTCAGAAATTTAAAATAATCATTTCGTGTTCCGGCGGTCCAGTCGCAATCGATCTGAATTTCATTATTGGTTTTCAGGTGATATTCTTCTGCTTTCTTTTGAATTAAAAGATGAATGCTTTCTGCCAGAAATCTGATCTCTTCTGCAGAGATACCCAACAAGGTCTGATTGGTAATAAAAACCGTAGGAACGATCTTCTTGCCTGTCTGAAAACTCTGGTCTTTGGTAATCACTGCTACCGGCTGAAATTTTCCGTTCACTTTATCTACATCAAAAAATCTGGTGTACAAATAAGGAACTGTTGCTTTATCCAATGCTTTCTTTTCTTCATTATCAAGCTTCAGTTTGGTTTTCCAGTAATAAAAAGTGTAAGGATGATTCTCTTTCCTGTTGCATGACGCAATAAGGAACAAAAGAAATAGAAATAAAATTTTTAAATTTTTCATCGGTGCAAATGACTCTTCAAAATTAAAGATATTTTGGCAGAATATATACCGTAAAATCCCGGTGATTGGAGATTAAAGACAATAAGCAAAAGAATATCGTATTTATGTATTATGATTGATTCAACTAGAATAGATTGTATAACTATTCCCTTCCTCCGGAGGGGCGGCAAATTTATAATTTGACGGGGTGGTTTCCAACTACAAGAAAACCACCCCGGATGGAGTGGCTTTCTCTCTATATTATTGTACTACTTAAAAAATTCGCTTTCACAGGTACAGGTTTCTTTATTGATGCTCTCAGTGGATGAGCAGCAGCCTTCAAGATTCTTAACATTTCCTTTTTCATCGGTAAGGTAGATTTTATCTTTATCAAATTTCACGAAAAATGTTTCCTCATATTTTTTAAAGACCACTTTCATTACCTTATTCGGAGCATATTTTCCGGCATTGATTTCCTCCGTTGTTTCTTCTCCGCTCGCCTGATTCACCTGGACGTATCCAAAATGCACATCACCATTGTTTTTTAGATCCAGATAATAATGAGGAGTACCAGTACCGCTATATCCTTTAATAATATCAAAAGCTCTGTATCCAATAAATGGAACTTCTGTCTGCTGTGCCCATGTAAAAATACTGATGCACAGAATCATTACACTGAAAAACTTTTTCATAGATTTTTTTTTTCAAAAGTAAAGATTTTTAAGGAAAACATTCACCGTAAAAACACGGTTGTTGAAGATTATCAAATAAAAGGTCTGGATAATGGAGTTGCATAACGGTTTACTTTCTTTGGCTGGAAAGTGTTTCATCAAAACAAAACCACTCCTTAAAGAAGTGGCTTTTTATCATTGAGGTAAAATCAGATTAAAAAATGGTAGCTGCAAGCTGAATCCTTGCAAACTTATTGGATGGATTCCACATGGCCATCATGGATACAGGAAGGCTGTAATGATCAGTAATCTTTACAGTTTTTCCGGCTTTTACGCCTACATTTACGATGTCAAAGCTGTTTTTACCATTGCCGTATAAAAACGTTCTGTCATTGAGAGCAAATCCGGCTCCTACAAATGCATCCAGATTTACTTTCTGTCCCTTAATAACAGGATAGCTTGCCTGCACATAGGTAGAATATCTGTTCTTTTTGTAGCTTCCATCAGCTTCCAGAATAACTTCTCCTGCATTGGCTCCTCCATACAGCATAATGTCAGCTTCAATATTGATCGGGAATGATGGCCCGAAAGTATAGTTGGTCCTTAAATCAATAATATGAGCTGTTCTTCTCTGTGAATAGCTGAAGATATCATCAGCAGCTACTGCAGTATTGATGTTCCTGGAGTTATAAAGATCCCATAACCCAATATAAAAACGACCGTCAGAATATTGAATATAATAATTGATCTCTTTATAATGGGTGTTGTCTTTATCATCCGCTAATGCAGATGCTCCCCAGATTCCTACCTTCCATTTTTTCTCTGCATCCAAGGCATACGACAGATTTCCCATTACAACGGGTTTATCAGTAATAATAAGACCTCTCCATAAGTGATTGTTCTGAATGTTGGCCGTAAAATCAAGCCTTCCTTCTTTGGTTTCCTTGGCTTCAGTACTTTCCTGTGAAAATAGCTTTCCTGTTCCTAAAACAAGAAAGAAGATCCCTTTTAAGATTTTTCTCATCATGTGTTTTATTTTAAAAATCCATATAATACTGCTGCAATAATAGCTCCTGTAATCGGACCTACTACCGGAATCCACGCGTAGCTCCAGTCACTGCTTCCTTTTACAGGTAAAATGGCATGCATAATTCTTGGTGCAAGATCTCTTGCCGGGTTAATGGCATATCCGGTAGTTCCTCCAAGAGATAAACCAATTGCCCAAACTACGAATGTAACAGGAATGGCTCCAATAGAACCTAATCCTACTTTAGCAGTTGGATCTGCCTGTAAAGTAATGCTTGGATTGGCAAAATAGAAGACACAGAATACCAGTACAAACGTTCCGATAATCTCACTGATAAGATTGGACGATGTTTTTCTGATCGCCGGGCCTGTACTGAAACATGCCAGTTTTGCGCCTTCATCTTCCGTGATGGCAAAATGATCTTTATGAAACAGCCATACTAAAAATGCACCCAGCATTCCGCCGATCATTTGGGCTGCAATATAAGAGGGAACCAGATCCCATGAAAATTTTCCTGCAATTGCAAGACCAATGGTTACAGCCGGATTCAGATGGGCCCCACTTATTGGCCCTGCAACGGTTACTCCCACAAATACGGCCAGTGCCCATGCGGTAGTGATAACAATCCATCCGGAATTATTTCCTTTCGTATCTTTCAAGACAACATTGGCTACAACACCGTTGCCTAACAGTATAAGAAGCATCGTTCCGATAACTTCTGCAATAAATGGGGTCATATAAGTTTTTTTAATGAGTGATTTAATCTTCTATCCAGCTTTGAGCGCTTTTTACAGCTTTCTTCCAGAAGTGGGTCATTTTATCCACTTGTTCTCTATTTAATTGAGGATGGAAATCTTTGTCTACAATCCATTGTTCCTGGATTTCGTCAATGCTTTTCCAGTATCCTACAGCTAGTCCGGCAAGATAAGCTGCACCTAATGCTGTTGTTTCAAGTGTTTTAGGTCTTGTGGTCTTGAAGCCGAACAGGTCAGACTGTATCTGCATCAGAAGATCGCTGGCAGAAGCACCGCCGTCTACTCTTAATTCAAGACTTGCTCTTCCTGAATCTGCTTCCATCGCTTTTACAATTTCATAAACCTGAAATGCAATTCCTTCCAGTGTGGCTCTTGCAATATGTGCATCAGTTGTTCCTCGGGTGATTCCTACAATTGTTCCACGGGCGTACTGATCCCAGTAAGGAGCGCCAAGACCTGTCAGTGCAGGTACAAAGTAAACACCACCATTATCTGGTACAGAAGCTGCCAATCTATTTACTTCATCAGAAGAACGAATTAGCTTAAGACCATCTCTCAGCCATTGAATGGCTGCACCTCCTACAAATACGCTCCCCTCAAGAGCATAGTTGACTTCTCCATTAATTTTCCAGGCCACAGTAGTGAGAAGATTGTTTTTAGAAGAAACGGCTTCCGTCCCTGTATTCATTAATAAGAAACATCCTGTTCCGTAAGTGTTTTTTACCATTCCGGGAGTGGTACACATCTGTCCGAATAAGGCTGCCTGCTGGTCACCGGCAATACCTGCAATTGGAATTTTGGTAGAGAATAGAGTAGTAGCGGTCTCTCCGTATATCTCACTGCTTTGCTTTACTTCGGGGAGAATGTTTTTAGGGATGTTGAATAATTCTAATAAATCATTATCCCATTCCAAGGTATGGATATTCAGAAGCATTGTTCTGCTCGCATTGGAAACGTCTGTGATAAACATTTTTCCACGGGTCAGTTTCCATACAAGCCATGTATCAACGGTTCCGAAACATAGTTTTCCTTCTTCGGCTTTCTGTCTTGCTCCTTCTACATGATCAAGAATCCATTTCAGCTTGGTTGCTGAAAAGTAAGCATCCAGAACAAGTCCGGTTTTTTCTTTGATTGTTTCTGCATGCCCCTGTTCTTTCAGTTCGTCACAATACTTTGAAGTTCTGCGGTCCTGCCATACAATAGCATTGTAGACAGGTTCACCGGTTTCTTTATCCCAGACGATGGTAGTTTCACGTTGGTTGGTAATTCCGATAGCTGCAACTTCCAGTCCGGAGATACCTGCTTTTGCAATAACTTCTGCGGCTACGGATATCTGTGAAGACCAGATTTCGTTGGGGTCGTGTTCTACCCAACCCGGAGTAGGAAATATCTGTCTGAAATCTTTCTGAGATACATACTTAATTTCTCCACTATGGTTGAAGAGAATCGCTCTGGAGGAAGTTGTTCCCTGATCTAGAGCGAGGATAAGCTTTTCATTCATGTATATAGTGCTAATTTAGGTTGATAACTTTAGGTGAATAAGGAGTTAATAAATATCCTTTTGCCAGTTCAATAAATTCATTTTCCTGCTGCTGAGCCCATTCTTCAGAATACCCTTTTTCCTCAGCAATGATTCTTGCTACATTATGAGCGCTGTCTATAGCAGCTCTTGCATCCAGGAACAGTAAGCGTACTCTTCTTGCCAGAATATCTTCAATGGTTTCTGCCATTTCAGTTCTTACAGCCCATACCACTTCTGCTACCGTGAAAGGGTGATCCGGGTGGATCTTTTGAGCATAATGCGGGTTAATTTCCTGTAATTTTTTGATGGCTGGAATATCAGAGCCGTACACGTACAGATGATTGGTTCTGTCTACCTGTTCGGGTTTCACATTTCCATGGATAGAAAGATGTTCCGTTTTAGATGGGCTGTTTCCCAATCTGTGAACTTTCATAGCTTCATCTATGGTATCTTCTGCCATTTTACGGTATGTGGTCCATTTTCCTCCGATAATAGAAACTAATCCTGTCTCTGAAGTAATGACTTTGTGGCTTCGGGAAACTTCTTTTGTGCTTTTGCTTCCGTCTTTAGGAGCTGCAAGCGGACGAAGACCTGCGAAAACAGATTTTACATCTTCACGCGTGGGTTTTTTGGCTAAATATTGTCTTGCTGTGTTTAAAACAAAGCTGATTTCTTCTTCCAGTGCACGGGGTTCAAAGCTTTCATCCTTTAAAAGAGTGTCTGTGGTTCCTACTAAAGCCCTGTCATGCCATGGAACAACAAATAAAACCCTGCCGTCTGATGTTTTCGGGATCATGATGGCATCATCACTTTTCAGGAAGGATTTATCCAGCACAAGGTGAATTCCCTGGCTTGGTACCACCAATTTACCATGCTTAGGGTTGTTCATATTAAGAATGTCATTCGTAAATACACCGGTTGCGTTGATGACTACTTTGCCGTGTATCTGATATTGCTGTTTAGAAAACTGGTCTTCTGCAACTACACCTATTACTTTATCGGAAGCATCTTTTAAAAGGTTGATTACTTTTACATAGTTAACAGCACTTCCCCCTTTTTCAATAATAGTTTGGGTAAGGTTGATTGCAAGTCGGGCATCGTCAAACTGTCCGTCCTGGTAAACAACACCACTCATTAAGTGATTTTGTTCAATAGTGGGAAGCTTTTCAACTGTTTTCGCTTTGCTGATGTATTTTGTTTTTCCCAAACTTAATTTTCCGGCAAGGAAATCATATATAGACAGTCCTATTTTATAGTAGATCCCTCCCCACCATGTATAGTTCGGAATAATGAAGGACTGATTTTTTACGATGTGTGCTGCATTTTTTGCCAGAAGTCCTCTTTCCTTCAATGCTTCTTTTACCAATCCGACATCTCCCTGAGCGAGATATCTAACTCCGCCGTGTACCAGTTTGGTACTTCTGCTGGATGTTGCTTTTGCAAAGTCATGAGATTCTAGCAATAATGTTTTGAATCCTCTGCTTACTGCGTCTAATGCTGAACCTAAACCACTGGCTCCTCCTCCTATGACTATGAAGTCCCATTCTTTTACTTGGGTTAATTTATTGAGTTCTTCGTTTCGTTTCATAAATGTTTCGTTTATGTTTCGTTTTCAAATATATAAATTAAAAATGAAAGCAAAAAGAAAATAAATGAAATTTTAACATGTCGGAAAAAATCGGTAATTTTGATGAAACGAATAAAATGGAAAAGCTATTACCAAGGCAGGATGAAATATTGAAAGAGCTTGATGAGAAAGGACATGTGCTTGTTCAGGATCTGTGTGAAAAGCTCAATGTTTCTTCGGTTACGATCCGAAAGGATCTGAACTATCTCGAAAGTCTGGGGCTTCTTTTCAGGAATCATGGAGGAGCGAGTAAGCAGGTGAGATATGCTTATGAAAAAAATGTTGGGGAGAAAGAGAGCATCAATGTGGAAGCAAAGCAGGTTATAGCAAAAGCAGCGCTGTCATTGATTCAGGAAAATGACTGCATTATACTGGCATCCGGAACAACCATGCATTATCTTGCCAGGATGCTGATGAATTTTGGTCCGCTTACAGTATTGACCTCTTCTTTACGGGTTGCTATTGAACTTTGCAATAATCCTAATATTAATATTATACAGCTTGGGGGTGAGGTTCGAAAAAGTTCTACATCTATAGTAGGTTCTATTTCCGAAGGTATCCTTAAGCAGTTTTCATGTAATAAACTCTTTCTGGGAGTGGATGGTATTGATCCGGAATTCGGAATCAGTACTTCCAATGCTGCAGAAGCTCATTTGAATCAGATTATGATGGAGTGTGCTGATCAGACGGTGATTCTTGCGGATTCTTCAAAATTGAATAAGAAAGGATTCGGAAAGATAGCAGCATTGGATCAGGTGGATTATCTTATAACAGATAGTGGTATTTGTGCTGAGGATAGGGCTGGGCTGGAAGAAGTGGGAGTGAAGGTGATCACTCAGTAAGGTCTTCATCTTAATTTCTTTTTTAAAATCAAAATAAATTGTTGGGAATTTTGTTCTGAATTTTTTCAAAATCATCTAATTGATTAAAAATCAAAATATTTTAGTCGAAATATTTGTCAGTTACAAAATTATTCATAAATTTGCACACTCATTTTAGGGGCGTAGTATGCCTATATCAAAAGTAGAAATTGCTTCAGACCTCCGAAAAATGGGAAAAATAAAGGATAAATTTTATTATAATATAAACAATGTCAGGTATTATTGGTAAAAAAATCGGTATGACATCTTTGTTTAACGAAGAAGGGAAAAACATTCCTTGTACAGTTATTCAAGCTGGTCCATGCTCGGTTTTACAGGTCAGAACCTTAGAAAAAGACGGTTATAAAGCTGTTCAGTTAGGTTTCGATGACAAGAGTGAGAAGAACGTTGGTAAAGCGTTAGCTGGCCATTTTAAAAAGGCTGGTTCTGCTCCTAAAGCTAAATTAGTTGAATTCTACAGAGAATTCGTTGATGAAGTAAAAGTAGGAGAAGAAGTAAAAGTTGATTTATTCGCTGAAGGTGAATATGTTGACGTAACAGGAACTTCAAAAGGTAAAGGCTTTCAGGGTGTTGTTAAAAGACACGGATTTGGAGGTGTAATGCAGGCAACTCATGGTCAGCACAACAGACTTAGAGCTCCAGGTTCTATCGGTGCTGGTTCAGACCCTTCAAGAGTATTCAAAGGGATGAGAATGGCTGGAAGAATGGGAGGTAAGCAGGTAACTGTTCAAAACCTTCAAGTGTTAAAAGTTGATCAAGAACAAAATCTTTTAGTAGTAAAAGGTGCTGTTCCGGGAGCTAAAAATTCTTATGTAATTATCAGAAAATGGAACTAGTAGTATTAAATACATCAGGAAAAGAGACCGGAAGAAAAGTAACTCTAGACGAAACAGTATTCGGAATTGAGCCAAATCAGCACGCGGTTTACTTAGAAGTTAAACAGTATCTTGCTGCTCAAAGACAAGGTACTCATAAAGCAAAAGAAAGAAGCGAAATTACGGCTTCTACTAAAAAGCTTAAGAAGCAAAAAGGATCAGGATCTGCTAGATACGGTGATATCAAATCTCCGGTATTCAGAGGTGGAGGTAGAGTATTCGGACCAAAACCAAGAGACTACAGATTCAAATTGAACAAAGCTCTTAAGAGATTAGCTAAGAAATCTGTTTTATCTCAGAAAATGAGAGACAACAGCATTAAAGTTTTAGAAGATGTGAGCTTTGATGCTCCTAAGACTAAAGATTTCATCAATGTATTAAATGCATTGGAACTTAACGGTAAAAAATCTTTATTCGTTCTTCCTGAAGCTAACAAGAATGTATATTTATCTTCAAGAAACTTGCCTAAAACTAAAGTAATGAACTTCAACGAGATCAGTTCTTACGATTTAGTAAACGCTGGTGAGATCATTTTCTTTGAAGGTGCAGTTGAAAAATTCCAGGAAAATTTAAAGAAATAAATCATGTCAGTTATTATTAAACCAGTTATTTCAGAAAAGGCTAATTACCTTACAGATTTAAGAGGTTCTTATTCTTTCTTAGTGAATCCTAAGGCGAATAAAATCGAGATCAAAAAAGCTGTTGAAGCGGCTTACGGTGTAAAAGTAGCAGACGTTAACACAATGATTTATGCTCCGAAGGTTTCTTCAAAATACACTAAAAAAGGTCTTCAAGTAGGAAAGACAAATAAATTGAAAAAAGCGGTAATCAAACTTGCTGAAGGTGAGGTTATCGATATTTTTGCTGTAAATTAATTATTAATTATAAATAATAGTAATGTCTGTTAGAAAATTAAAACCTATCACCCCGGGACAGAGATTCAGAATTGTAAACAATTTTGAGGAAATTACTACCAACAAACCAGAGAAATCTCTAACAGTTGGTATTAAAAAGTCAGGTGGACGTAACCAAACAGGTAAAATGACCATGCGTTACACCGGAGGTGGACACAAAAAGAAATACAGAATTATTGACTTCAAAAGAAACAAAGCAAACGTTGAAGCCACTGTAAAATCTGTAGAATACGATCCAAACAGAACTGCATTTATCGCTTTATTAGAGTACGCAGACGGAGAGAAGAGATATATCATCGCTCCAAACGGTATCAAAGTTGATCAGAAAGTAGTATCAGGAGAAAGCGTTGAACCAAACGTAGGTAACGCAATGAAATTGAAAAATATTCCATTGGGTACTGTAATCTCTTGTGTTGAAATGAAGCCTGGACAAGGGGCAATTTTAGCAAGAAGTGCTGGTTCTTCAGCTCAATTAACTTCCAGAGATGGGAAATATGCAATCATCAAGTTACCTTCAGGAGAATCAAGAATGATCCTTACTGAATGTATGGCAATGATTGGTTCAGTTTCCAACTCAGATCACCAATTAACTGTATCAGGTAAGGCTGGTAGAAGCAGATGGTTAGGTAGAAGACCAAGAACAAGAGCGGTTGTAATGAACCCGGTAGATCACCCAATGGGTGGTGGTGAAGGACGTTCTTCAGGAGGTCACCCAAGATCTAGAAACGGTAAACCGGCTAAAGGTTACAAAACTAGAAAGAAAAACAAAGTGTCTAACCGTTACATCGTATCTAAAAGAAAATAATTATGGCAAGATCACTTAAAAAAGGACCGTTCATTCATCATACTTTAGATAAGAAGGTTCAGGCAAATATAGAGTCTGGTAAGAAGACAGTTATCAAAACTTGGTCTAGAGCATCTATGATCTCTCCGGACTTCGTAGGACAAACTATTGCTGTACACAATGGGAAATCTTTTATCCCTGTTTACGTTACAGAAAACATGGTTGGTCACAAGTTAGGCGAATTTTCTCCAACAAGATCTTTCAGAGGTCATGGTGGTAACAAAAACAAAGGAAGCAGATAATCATGGGATCAAGAAAACAAGATAGTTCAATCGCAAGAAAAGAAGCTAACAAAGACGTTGTAAAAGCTTCATTAAATAATTGCCCGTCTTCTCCAAGAAAAATGAGATTAGTTGCTGATATCATTAGAGGAGAGCAGGTAGACAAAGCACTTTATATCCTAAAATATTCTAAGAAGGATGCTTCTAACAAGTTAGAGAAATTACTTCTTTCTGCTATGGCTAACTGGCAAGTAAAAAACGAAGGTGCTGACATCGAGGAAGCAAACCTTATCGTTAAAGAAATATTTGTGGATAGTGCAAGACAATTGAAGAGACTAAGACCAGCTCCACAAGGTAGAGGGTATAGAATCAGAAAAAGATCTAACCACGTTACATTAATCTTAGGTAACAAAGAAAATTAATCAAGGTATGGGACAGAAGACAAATCCAATTGGTAACAGATTAGGTATCATCAGAGGATGGGATTCTAACTGGTTTGGTGGAAACGATTATGGAGACAGAATCGCTGAAGACTACAAAATCAGAAGATACCTTGAAGCTAGATTATCTAAAGGTGGTATTTCAAAAATTTATATTGAAAGAACTTTAAAATTAGTTACAGTAACTATTACTACTGCTAGACCGGGACTTATCATCGGGAAAGGAGGTCAGGAAGTTGATAAATTGAAAGAAGAGTTGAAGAAATTGACTGGTAAGGATATTCAAATCAACATTTTCGAAATCAAAAGACCTGAATTAGACGCTGTACTGGTTGCTGATAGTATTTCTAAGCAAATTGAAAACAGAATTTCTTACAGAAGAGCTGTTAAAATGGCAATGGCAAGTACTATGAGAATGGGTGCTGAAGGTATCAAAGTTCAAATCTCCGGTAGATTAAACGGAGCTGAGATGGCAAGATCAGAATCTTTCAAAGAAGGAAGAATTCCATTGTCAACTTTCAGAGCTGATATCGATTACCACTGGGCAGAAGCTCACACTACTTACGGTAGACTTGGGGTAAAAGTTTGGATCATGAAAGGTGAAGTTTACGGTAAAAGAGAACTTTCTCCACTAGTGGGACAACAGAAAAAAGGAGGTCAGTCAGACAGAGGAAACAGAGGAGGAGACAGAGACAACAGAAGACCTAGAAAAAACAACAACAATAACAATAATAATTAAAATTTTAGATTAGAAATTTTGAATTTTAAATTACCGTTACTTTTTTAAAATAAAAAAAATCTAAAATCTAAAATCTAAAATCTAAAATTTAGAAATTATGTTACAACCAAAAAGAACCAAATTCCGTAGAGTTCATAAGATGAAGATGAAGGGGAATGCCCAGAGAGGTAGTCAACTTGCATACGGAACTTTTGGGATCAAAGCAACAGAAGGAGCTTGGATCACTGCAAGACAGATTGAAGCAGCTCGTATCGCTGCGACAAGATATATGAAGAGAGAAGGTCAACTATGGATCAAAATCTTCCCGGATAAGCCAATTACTAAAAAACCAGCGGAAGTACGTATGGGTAAAGGTAAGGGTGCTGTTGAATATTGGGTAGCTGTAGTAAAACCAGGTAAAATTATGTTCGAAGTTGGAGGAGTTCCTTACGAAATTGCGAAAGAAGCTCTTAGACTTGCTGCACAAAAATTACCAGTAGTTACTAAATTCATCGTTGCTAACGATTTTGTTAAACCTCTTTAATCTTTGAATACAATGAAAAAAGCTGATATTAAAAATTTAAGCGCGGGTGATATTCAAGCTCAATTAACTGAAGCAAAAGCTCAATATTCTAAATTGAAATTGGCTCATGCAATCAGCCCAATTGAAAACCCGATTCAAATCAGAGATTTGAGAAAAACAATCGCTAGACTAAATACTGAGTTAACTAACAAACAATAATTTCATTTTACAATGGATAGAAATTTAAGAAAAGAAAGAATCGGAGTGGTTTCCAGCAATAAAATGGAAAAAACTATTGTTGTTAGCGAAACTACAAGAGTAAAGCACCCGATGTACGGTAAATTCGTTTTGAAAACGAAAAAATATACTGCACACGACGAGAACAACGAATGCACAGAAGGTGATACAGTTTTGATCCAAGAAACTAGACCTTTGAGCAAGAGCAAGAGATGGAGATTAGTAAGAATCATTGAAAAAGCTAAGTAATAATGTTACAAACAGAATCAAGATTAAAAGTTGCTGATAACACAGGTGCTAAAGAAGTACTAGTGATCAGAGTTCTGGGAGGAACCAGAAGAAGATATGCTTCAGTTGGTGATAAAATCGTTGTTACGATCAAGGATTCTACACCATCTGGAAACGCTAAAAAAGGTCAGGTATCTAAAGCTGTAGTAGTAAGAACTAAAAAAGCTGTAAGAAGAAAAGATGGTTCATACATCAAATTCGACGACAATGCTTGTGTATTACTAAACGCAGCGGGAGAAATGAGAGGAACGCGTGTTTTCGGACCAGTTGCTCGTGAGTTGAGAGACAAAGAATATATGAAAATCATTTCATTAGCTCCTGAAGTACTTTAATTTTAAAAATTTTTAAAAGAAATGTCAAAGTTAAAAATAAAAAGAGGAGATAACGTAATCATTACTACTGGTAAGAAAGATATCAAGGGTAAGACTGGTGAAGTTATTGAAGTGATCAAGAAAGAAGGTAGAGACCCAAGAGTAATCGTTGCAGGACTTAACATCGTTAAAAAACACGTTAAGCCTTCAGCTTCTAATCCTCAGGGAGGAATTACTGAAAAGGAAGCTTCTATTCATATCTCAAACGTAGCTTTAGTTGGTAAAGACGGAAAAGCTATCAAAATCGGTTACAAAATCGAAGGAGATAAGAAAGTAAGAATTAACAAAAAAACGGGTGAAACTTTATAATTTGAATTAACATGGAATATATAGCAAGACCCAAAAAAGCATATAAAGAGACAATTGTTCCTGCAATGATGGAAGAATTCGGGTATAAGTCAGTAATGCAAGTACCTAAATTAGAGAAAATCGTTGTATCACAAGGTTTAGGTGATGCTACTGCAGACAAAAAAATCATTGATTATGCTGTAGAAGAGCTTACAAATATCACAGGTCAAAAAGCTGTTGGTACAATCTCTAAGAAAGACGAAGCTGCTTTCAAATTGAGAAAAGGTATGCCTGTAGGTGCAAAAGTTACTTTAAGAGGAAATCAGATGTATGAATTCTTAGACAGACTTACTGCTTCTGCTTTACCACGTATCAGAGATTTCTCTGGTATCAAAGCTGATGGTTTCGATGGTAGAGGTAACTACAACTTAGGTATTACTGAGCAGATTATCTTCCCTGAAATCGTAATTGACAAAGTGAAAAAAATCCAGGGGATGGACATCACTTTCGTTACTACTGCGAAAACAGATAAAGAAGCTAAAGCATTATTAACTCACTTCGGTTTACCATTTAAAAAGAACTAAGAAATGGCTAAAGAATCAATGAAAGCGCGTGAGCGCAAAAGAGAAGCACTAGTTGCTAAATACGCTGCTAAA
This sequence comes from Chryseobacterium sp. FG46, assembly GCF_057809135.1. Lineage (NCBI taxonomy): Bacteria > Pseudomonadati > Bacteroidota > Flavobacteriia > Flavobacteriales > Weeksellaceae > Chryseobacterium > Chryseobacterium sp. FG46. Next base: position 59,966 of record NZ_JBMDJJ010000013.1, read on the forward strand.
AGACAAGCTCTTAAAGAAGCTGGTGATTACGAAGGACTTCAAAAATTGCCTAAAAATGCTTCTCCTGTAAGATTACACAACAGATGTAAACTAACAGGTAGACCAAGAGGATACATGAGAACGTTCGGTATTTCCAGAGTAACTTTCAGAGAAATGGCAAACAACGGTCTTATCCCAGGGGTAAGAAAAGCTAGTTGGTAATAATTACTAATTAAAAATCGGGACAATTAAGTTGTCAGGATACTAAAGAATAAAAATATCAGACCGAAGATTTCTGAAGTCTGATATTTTACTCTTCAAGTCTTTTCAATACTGATTGTTCTTTAACCAATAATTTATAAAAGAAAAATGGTAACAGATCCAATTTCAGATTTCCTAACAAGAGTAAGGAACGCACAAAGCGCAGGCCACAAAGTGGTGGAAATTCCTGCATCGAAAATCAAAAAGGAGATTACTAAGATCTTATTTGATCAAGGGTATATCTTAAACTACAAGTTTGAAGATAACGCTGTTCAAGGAGTGATCAAAATCGCTTTAAAGTATGATAAGCAAACTAACAAACCGGCTATCAAGTCTATCCAAAGAGCTTCTAGACCAGGTTTGAGACAGTACAAAGGTTCAGCTGAGCTTCCAAGAGTACTAAACGGTTTGGGTATTTCTATCATCTCTACTTCTAAAGGAGTAATGACTGACAAGAAAGCTAGAGAAGAGAAAGTAGGCGGTGAAGTAATCTGCTATGTTTATTAATTTTTAATCACAGGAAAATGTCAAGAATTGGTAAAGCAATTATAACAATTCCAGCAGGAGTTACAATCACTGAAAACAACGGTGTAGTAACTGTAAAAGGAGCTAAAGGAGAACTTTCTCAGGAGCTTACAGCAGGAATTACTTTAGAACAAAAAGATGGTGAACTTAACGTAAACAGACCATCTGATTCTAAACAACACAAAGCGCTTCACGGTTTATACAGAGCGTTGATCGCTAACATGATCGTTGGTGTATCAGAAGGTTTCGAAAAGAAACTAGAACTAGTAGGGGTAGGATACAGAGCTTCTCACTCAGGTCAAAAACTTGAGTTAGCTTTAGGATTCTCTCACGGTATTGTATTAGAACTTCCAAGTGAAGTAAAAGTTGATACATTGACTGAAAAAGGTAAAAACCCAATTATTACTTTAGCGTCTCACGACAAGCAACTTCTAGGAATGGTTACTGCAAAGATCCGTTCTTTCAGAAAGCCTGAGCCATACAAAGGAAAAGGTGTAAGATTCGTAGGAGAAATTGTTAGACGTAAAGCTGGTAAATCTGCTTAATAAATTATAAGTATTATGGCATTAAGTAAATTAGAAAAAAGAATAAGAATCAAAAGAAGAGTAAGAGGGAAAATCTCTGGATCTTCTGAATTGCCAAGATTATCTGTATATAAAAGTAATAAGGAAATTTACGCTCAGTTAATCGACGATAAAAATGGTAAAACTTTAGCATCAGCTTCTTCTAGAGAAAAAGGTGTAGAAGCTAAAGGTACTAAGACTGAAATTTCTGCTGCTGTTGGTAAAGCTATTGCTGCTAAAGCTATCGCTGCAGGAATCGAAAGTATTGTATTTGACAGAAACGGATTCGTTTACCATGGTAGAGTGAAAGCTCTTGCTGATGGAGCGAGAGAAGGTGGACTTAAATTCTAATCATTAAATTTCGGAAAATATGTTAGGACTAGATAATATAGAAAGAGTAAAACCGGGAGGATTAGAATTAAAAGATCGTCTCGTAGCTGTTAACAGAGTAACAAAAGTAACAAAAGGAGGTAGAGCTTTCGGATTTTCTGCTATTGTTGTAGTAGGAAACGAAGAAGGTGTTATCGGTTTCGGTTTAGGAAAATCTAAAGAGGTAGCTTCTGCAATTGCTAAAGCAGTTGAAGACGCTAAGAAAAACCTTGTGAAAGTTCCTGTAATGAACCATACCATCCCTCACCAAACTACTGCTAGATACGGTGGTGCAGATATCTTCTTAAGACCTGCTTCTCACGGTACAGGATTGATCGCCGGAGGTGCGGTAAGAGCGGTATTGGAATCTGCTGGTATTCACGATATCCTTTCAAAATCTAAAGGATCTTCTAACCCTCACAACGTGGTGAAAGCTACTTTCAAAGCGTTATTAGATATCAGAAGACCTGAAGAAATCGCTAGAATGAGAGGAATTTCTCTAAGTAAAGTGTTTAACGGTTAATAATTAAAGCAATGGCAACAATTAAAGTAAAGCAAGTAAGAAGCGCTATTGGTAGAACAAAAACCCAAAAGAGAACGCTTGAAGCATTAGGATTAAAAAAACTTCACCAAGTTGTAGAGCACGAAGCTACTCCTTCAATCTTAGGAATGATCGCTGCAGTAAGCCACTTACTTGAAGTTCAAAAATAATTTTATAAAAGAGAAATTAAAATGAATTTAAATAACATACAACCTGCTGCAGGATCTACTTTCAACTCAAAGAGAATTGGTAGAGGTCAGGGTAGCGGAAAAGGAGGTACTTCAACAAAAGGACACAAAGGTCAGAAAGCTAGAGCTGGTTATTCTCAAAAAATCGGTTTCGAAGGTGGACAGATGCCTTTACAAAGAAGATTACCTAAATTCGGATTCAAAAACGTAAACAGAAAAGAGTTTAGAGGAGTTAACCTTGATACTATTCAAACTTTAATCGAGAACAAATCCATCACTGGAGATATCACGAAAGAAGTTTTAGTAGCAAACGGGATAGTTTCTAAAAACGAATTAGTGAAAATTATGGGTAGAGGAGAATTGAAATCTGCGGTTTCAATCTCTGCTGACAAATTCACTAAATCTGCTGAAGAGCTTATTGCTAAGGCAGGTGGAAAAGCAATTACCTTATAATACTTACTAATGAAAGAATTTATACAAACACTTAAAAATATTTGGAGTCTTAAAGAACTTAGAGATAAAATTCTCTTTACTTTAGGTATTATCCTTGTGTATAGATTCGCATCTTATATCTCGCTTCCTGCAATTAACCTTGCAGAGGTGGGAGATCTCTTAGAGCATTATAAAAATCAAGGCGGTAACAAGCAAGGAGCAGGTCTCCTTGGCTTGCTTTCGTCGTTTACGGGGGGAGCTTTCAGCCACGCTTCCGTAATGGCGTTGGGAATCATGCCTTATATTTCTGCTTCTATTATTGTTCAGTTGATGGGGATGGCTATTCCTTATCTTCAGAAGCTTCAGAAAGATGGAGAGTCAGGTAGAAATACATTGAACCAAATTACAAGATGGTTAACAATTGGAGTTTGTCTGGTACAGGCACCTTCTTACTTAACTTCTATTACTCAATTATTCTTACCATATGCTCAGTTCCAGTCTGCATACTATGTAGAGCCAAATTCAATCATGTTCTGGTTGCCAAGTATTGTTATTTTGGTTGCCGGTTCAGTATTCGCAATGTGGCTGGGTGAAAAGATTACCGATAAAGGAATCGGAAATGGTATCTCTATCCTTATTATGGTGGGGATTCTTTCAAGATTACCTGAGGCATTCGTACAGGAGATGGCCGTGCAGAACGGAAAAGGAGGAATGGGATCTATCATGATCCTTATTGAAGTATTATTCTGGATGTTGGTAGTTCTTTTAGCAGTAATCTTATCAGTAGCTGTTAGAAAAATTCCAATTCAGTATGTAAGCAGAGCTCAAGCAAGAGGAGGTGTAAACAGAAATCTTATGCAGGGAGCAAGACAATGGATTCCATTGAAAGTAAATGCTGCTGGTGTAATGCCGATTATCTTTGCTCAGGCACTGATGTTCGTACCAGGACTATTAACAAAATTCGATGAGTCTAATACTTTTCTTGCAGGTTTCAAGAATGTTTTTAGCTGGCAGTACAACGTATTGTTTGCGCTATTAATTATTATCTTCTCGTTTTTCTATACTGCAATTACAATCCCGGTAAACCAAATGGCTGATGATTTGAAGAGAAATGGAGGTTTAGTACCGAAAGTAAGACCAGGAAAAGAGACGGCTGATTATTTAGATGATATTTTATCAAAAATTACCTTGCCAGGTGCAATATTTTTATCTATCTTTGCAATCCTTCCGGCAATTGTGCACGGAACCTTTGTTCAGACAGATGCGTTTGCCCTATTTTTCGGGGGAACGTCACTATTAATTATGGTGGGTGTAATTTTAGATACAGTTCAACAGATTAATACATATCTGCTGAACCATCATTATGATGGCTTAATGCAGTCTAAATTATCAAGAACGACTGGATATTAATTTATGGCAAAACAAAAACATATTGAACAAGACGGCGTTATAACGGAAGCACTTTCGAACGCTCAGTTCCGTGTAGAACTAGAAAATGGGCATATTCTTATCGCTCATATTTCTGGTAAAATGAGAATGCATTATATTAAACTTTTACCTGGTGATAAGGTGAAACTAGAAATGTCTCCTTATGATTTATCAAAAGGGAGAATCACATTTAGATATTAAACAAATGCCAAATGGAGTCTTAGGATTTCCATTTGGCTATTGTTAAAAAATAAATACTATCAAAATGAAAGTAAGAGCATCAATTAAAAAAAGAAGCGCTGATTGCAAAATCGTACGCAGAAAAGGTGTACTATTCGTAATCAACAAGAAGAACCCAAAATTTAAACAAAGACAAGGTTAATTAAATTATGGCGAGAATTGCAGGTATTGATTTACCAAAAAACAAAAGAGGAGTTATCGGTTTAACTTACATCTATGGAGTTGGAAGAAGTACTTCTTCTGAAATCCTTAAAGCTGCCGGTATCAGCGAAGACAAAAAAGTCAACGAATGGAATGACGATGAATTGGCTGCAATCAGAACTTATATCTCAGAAAACGTAAAAGTAGAAGGAGAATTAAGATCTGAAGTGCAATTGAACATTAAGAGATTAATGGACATAGGATGCCAACGAGGAATACGTCACAGACTTGGATTACCTTTAAGAGGCCAGAGAACGAAAAACAACTCTAGAACCCGAAAAGGAAAGAGAAAAACTGTTGCTAACAAGAAAAAAGCTAGTAAATAATCGTTAGGAATTATGGCAAAACAAACTAAAGTAGTTAAGAAAAGAAAAGTAAAAGTTGAAGCTATTGGTGAAGCTCATATTCAGGCTTCTTTCAATAACATCATCATTTCTTTAACAAATAAAAACGGAGAGGTTATCTCTTGGGCTTCTGCCGGTAAAATGGGTTTCAGAGGTTCTAAAAAGAATACTCCATTTGCTGCTCAGATGGCAGCTGAAAATTGCTCTGCTGTAGCTCACGAAGCTGGTTTAAGAAGAGTAAAGGTGTTTGTGAAAGGACCAGGTGCAGGTAGAGAATCTGCTATCAGATCTATCCACAATTCAGGAATTGAAGTTAGCGAAATCATTGATGTGACTCCTATGCCACACAATGGATGTAGACCACCAAAAAGAAGAAGAGTTTAATTTTTAGAATTTACCCATTATGGCAAGATATATTGGACCTAAAACTAAGATTGCTAGAAAGTTTGGTGCTGCAATCTACGGAGATGATAAAAACTTCGAAAAAAGAAAAAACCAACCGCCAGGACAACACGGTCCTAACAAAAGAAGAGGTGCTAAAAAATCAGAATATGCAGTTCAGTTGGCAGAAAAACAAAAAGCTAAATATACTTACGGTATTTTAGAAAGACAGTTTGCTAACTTATTTGACAAAGCACACAGAAGTAAAGGTGTAACAGGGGAAGTTCTATTACAACTTTGTGAATCAAGATTGGATAACGTAGTATACAGATTAGGTTTTGCTAAAACAAGATCTGGAGCTAGACAATTGGTTTCTCACAGACACATCACTGTGAACGGAGAGATTCTTAACATCCCTTCTTACTTGGTAAAAGCTGGTGATGTAATCACTGTAAGAGAAAAGTCTAAGTCTCTTGAAGTTGTTACCAATGCATTGGCTTCTAAGTCAAACTATGAGTGGTTACAATTCAACGATGAGAAGAAAGAAGGAACTTTCATTTCTGCTCCTGAAAGAATCCAGATTCCGGAGGACATTAAGGAAAACCTTATCGTCGAACTTTACTCTAAATAATTTTTTAATCAAATTTTTGCTCAACCCAATAATATGGCAATTTTACAATTCATAAAACCCGATAAAGTAATTTTACTTAACTCTGATGAATTTAAAGGTCAATTTGAATTCAGACCTTTAGAACCAGGTTTCGGGCTTACAATCGGTAATGCTTTGAGAAGAGTGTTGCTTTCTTCTCTGGAAGGATACGCTATTTCATCTATCAAAATAGAAGGTGTAGAGCACGAATTTTCAACTATTCCAGGAGTAATCGAAGACGTTACCGAAATTATTCTAAACCTTAAGCAGGTAAGATTAAAAGCTGCAGCAGAAGGCCAGGCTAACGAGCAGGTTGTTGCTAAAGTTTCAGGTCAAACGGTTATTACTGCTGGTGATTTAGGAAAGTCTATCAACGGATTTGAGGTTTTAAACCCGGATTTGGTGATCTGCAACCTAAACAGTGATGTAACTTTCGAAATTACTTTCAATATTGAAAAAGGTAGAGGGTATGTTCCTTCTGAACAAAATAAATCAAACAATGCTCCTGTAGGAACTATTGCAATTGACTCTATTTTTACGCCGATCAAGAAAGTACAATATAGCATTGAAAATTATCGTGTAGAGCAAAAAACAGACTACGAAAAACTTGTATTAGATATAGAAACTGACGGGTCTATCAGCCCTCAGAATGCTTTAACTGAAGCTTCCAAGATATTAATTTATCACTTCATGTTATTCTCTGATGAGAGAATCACGCTTGAAACTGAAGCTGTAAAAGCATCTATCCAGTACGATGAAGAAACTCTTCACACAAGACAACTTCTTAAGTCTAAATTAGCAGATATGGATCTTTCTGTAAGAGCCCTTAACTGTCTGAAAGCAGCTGAAGTAGAAACTCTTGGAGAATTGGTTTCTTACAGTAAGTCTGATTTGATGAAATTCAGAAATTTTGGTAAAAAATCTTTGACAGAACTAGAAGAATTAGTGCATTCAAAAGGTCTTAACTTCGGTTTCGACGTTGCAAAATATAAGTTAGACGCTGATAAATAATTAATAATGAGACACGGTAAAAAATTCAATCACTTAGGAAGAACAGCTTCTCACAGAAGTGCTTTACTTTCTAATATGGCTTGTTCTCTAATTGAGCATAAAAGAATCAACACTACTGTAGCTAAAGCTAAAGCTTTAAGAGTATATGTTGAGCCTCTATTAACAAAAGCAAAAGAAGATACTACACACAACAGAAGAGTAGTATTCTCTTACCTTCAAAATAAATTTGCGGTTGCTGAATTATTCAGAACTGTAGCTCCTAAAATCGCTGAAAGAAACGGTGGTTATACAAGAATCATCAAGACAGGATTCAGACCAGGTGATGCTGCTGATACTGCTCTTATCGAATTAGTAGATTTCAACGAGCTTTACAACCCGAATGCAGAGGAGAAAAAAGCTACAAGAAGAAGCAGAAGATCATCTGCTGCACCTAAAAAAGCTGAAGCAGTAGTTGCTGAAGCTCCTGCAGTAGAAGAGAAAGTAGAAGAAGCTAAAGCTGATACTACTGAAGAAAAAACTGAAGAGTAATATTCATTCAGATATACATAAAAACCATCCGTTTTCGGATGGTTTTTTTATTTTCCATAATATGGATAAAAGCTATATTGAGAAACAATGAGGATGGTACCTGATAAAATGTCCCTCAATATTGAAGGACATTTTTATTTAGATTTTTGTTCTTTTCAGCTCAATAATATTATTACCCTGTTCAAGGTGAAGACTGTCTCCTTTTACCCTTGCAGTCATATCATCTTTTTTGTAAATCGTTTCATCACCTTTAGTTTCTGATTTAGGTAATGTAAATGTTTTCTTATTGCTGGTAATGGCTACTGTACTTTCCTTCGGATCATTTTTGAATACTACCTTTACTAACGTTCCGTCTGTAGCTTTATAAACAAAATCTGTTTTCTCAGTCTTCTGACCGTTGATATCTACTGTCGAGGAGCTTTGGGTTACAGAATCTATTTTTCCGTTATGGTCTGTAACCACAGTTTCTGAACTTTCTGTTTTGATCACACTTTTGTTTCCGCTTTCACTTTTTTTACAGCTCACTACCGCTAGTGCCAGTACAGCACTTAGTGCTAAAAGACTTTTTTTCATGATTATATTATTTGATATTCAATATGATTTTATACTTTAATTTTACAAAAATCATGCCTTACAATATGAGAAATTTTAACCGATATTCATGCTATTTCTTTTGTTTTTCTCTTTGAATACTAGGCTTAGCAAAAAGAAAATTTTTAAATTAAAGAGAGGCAGTTCTTCTTATCCAATGAAAAAAATTCGGAAGATATTGGAATATTACAGCAGGTCATCAGTAAGCACTTTACATTCCTGGAATATGGTTTAAGAAAGGTAAGAACCGGATTCAGATCTTTGAGTGGATCAAATTCCATAATACAATAAGCCGTATTAATTAGTAAATTTTTAATCATATTGTGAAATAATTGTTAATTTAAAGCGATTTATTGTTTCTTATTCGTTTTTATTTTTAATTTATTGTGAAATATTTAGATTAATCTTGTTTTTAAAGTGAAAAAATGATTAAATTTAGTAAAAACTAAAAGACTGAACCATAACTTCAAACTCAAACTCTAATATTACACAAAGGTGTAATTGATTTCAAATTGTTTTCTGTTGAAATTTGCTTCAAACAAACAAAGTCATGAGCATTTCCATAGCCATAGTAGAAGACGAAAAAAACTACAACAATGCGTTGAAGAAGGTAATCAATTATCAGAAGGATATGAAAGTAATTGCTCAGTTCTTTGATGGCAATGATGCCATAACGAATTTGCCTGATATTTCTCCTGATGTTGTGATGATGGATATCCAGTTACAGGATATGCTCGGAATCGAAATCATAGAAAAATTACGAAAAGAAATGCCCGATACACAGTTTATTATGTGTACCAGCTTTGATGATGATGAAAAGATCTTTAATTCTTTAAAAGCTGGGGCTATGGGATATCTTGTAAAAGGTGAAAGTATGGATAAAATTCTTTCTTCCATACGGGATGTATATCATGGTGGTGCACCTATGAGTTTTTCCATTGCAAGAAGAGTATTGAACCATTTCGAAAAAAAACTTCCGGAAATAAAAGGCTTTGATGAACTTACCGAACGTGAAAAGGAAATTCTTGAGCTTCTTTCACAGGGACTTCTCTACAAAGAGATCGCAGATCAGAAATTCATCAGCATTGATACCGTGAAAAAACACGTAGGAAATATTTACAGAAAACTTCACGTAAACAACAAAGTGGAGGCAGTCAATAAATTTAATCAATCAAAAAACTAAGAAATTATGGGAAAAAATGAAAATCAGTTAGAAATTCTAAGTATTGCATCTCAAAAATTATTTGGAGAAGATTTTTTTTCTCCTAATAAAGAATTGACAGAAGAGGAGATAATCGTTAGAGATTTCATAGAAAGGCATCGAGATAAAAATCGATATAAAATTAGAGTTCAAGAGCCAATACCTGATTATATAGTATTTGAAGACAATATGAATTTCCTTTCTAAATTGCCTAACGATGTATGTGATCTCTATTTAGACTTCCCTGTATTTAGCCAAAAGGTGAAATATTATGAAGCTTTAGGATTTGATGAAATATATTTTTCATTTGTAGAATTAAATGATACTTTATTAAGCAATATATCTAATTCTGATGACAAAGACGCTCTTGCTAAATTTAAAAACGAACTTTATATCATTGTAAAATTTAAGAAAACATCCAATAATACTGTGATAAATTATTTTTTATTTAATGTTCGTTATGCAGAACGTGATTCAAAACTTATCTCAGACAAAATGATAAATGATTTCGGCAAAACAACAACTGCTCTTAAGCTTAAAAATATTTCGAAGAATAATTACCTTACTTGTGAAATTAAATATGATTTGGTAAAAGTTTCAAGATATATGGACACGTTAAATAAATATTGCCATGATTTTAATACAGATATTATTAAGATTGGATTTACATATTGCCTAGGAGAAAAACCATCTGCAAAAGATACTAAGGAAGCATTTTACTTAGTTTCCCTCCCGATAGATCATAGAGGATCTCTAAGCTTTTTTCCATATTATGATCAAGGAAGTCTAGAGCCATAAAATGCTTATTACAGCCTACTATATAATTTCTTTTATTGTTTTGATAAAAGGAATCATAGTTTTGAGAGGAAGAAAATTGTCCTCTCAAGACTATTTTTTGTTGTATTTAATAGTCAATTTTGCTGTAGATTTTTTTTCAGAAATTAATCTTATTTCAACTAAATCAATTCAGTATAATTATCTGAATTTTTTCAATAGCTTTTATTTTATCATCTTTTATTTCAGGTACATTAAAAATAAGAAGATAGCGGTTGTAGTATCCATAGTAGTTGTAATAGCTATACTCCTGAATATTGAGCTTTTTTATGTTGATAAGTATAATCTGAATATTGCGATTACCTATTGTGTTATCAATATACTACAGGTATTATATTGGTGCAGTTATAAACTAAACAATATCAGTGAATCAAAAATTACGGAAGATCCCGTCTTTTGGATTTCAACTTCGATACTTTTATGGAGCTGTTTTTTTCTTTTCAGAATTATTCCGATGTATCTTTTGGATGAAATTGATAAACCGTTTTTAAAACTGCTGAAACAGATATTAAATATAATCAATATGGTATGCTGTGTCTTATTCTTTATTGCATTACACAAATATAAATCGATGAATAAAAAATGAAGTCTTTACCTTCAGAAATAAAACTTATTTTTTTAATAGCATTACTCCTGGTTGTGCTTTTGGTTGCTTTTACCATTTTCATTGTATTAATGTACAACAGAAAGCAGCTTTTATACCTGAAAGAACAGCAGCTCAAAGAATCAGAACACCAAAACCAGCTTCTTCAGAAAGAACTGGAAAAACAAAAAGTGCTGGAACAGGAGCGGGAACGTATCTCCCACGATATGCATGATGACCTTGGAGCCGGAATTTCTGCATTGAAACTACAGGCAGAATTTCTGAAACAGAAAGCAGAAGACGATGATCTGCAAAAAGACATCGATGAGCTTCTGAAAACCTCTGAAGAAATGAACATCTCCATGAGAGAAATGCTTTGGAGTCTGAATTCAGGAAATGATACTCTGGGAAGCTTTGTAGACTATGCTATCCTTTACACCGGAAACTTTTTGAAGAAAACAAAAATAGTGGTGCAGTCAGAATATGAAGGTATCATAGCAGAAAAGCCTATTTCCACAGAAATGAGACGTAATCTTTTTCTCTGCTTAAAAGAAGCTGTCAATAACGTGTACAAACATAGTCATGCAAATATTTTGAAACTTTCATTTTCACAGGAAGGAAATAATTTCTCTATGAAAATATCAGATAATGGAATCGGGATTTCTGAGGTACATAAGCAAGGAAACGGCCTTCGGAATATGAAACGAAGAATGAGCGAATTATCCGGTGAATGTGACATCATAACCGAAAACCCCGGAACTAGTATGGTTTTCAAAATAACAGTATAAATTACCCTTTTGTGTAATTGATAGATCTGGTTTTTAGATGGAAATTTGATATATAAAATTAAAAGCCATGAAAACTCTTATTAACGACAGTATCGGAGATTTGGAAGCTGCTTTAAAAAACAACAGTGATCTTCAGGAGAAATTTAAAACCAACCCTGTAGAAGCTATAAAAAATGTAGAGATAAGAAATCCGAAGGACACCGATTATTGGATCTACAGAATTATTGTTCTTATGCTGGGGCTGGCGGTGATCGCCATTATTGCAGGACTTATTATTCTTTCCGTTCATAGTAAAGAAAAGCCGGATAGTCAGCTGGTAACAATCTTTGCTACTATTTCATCAGGAGCAATAGGTGCGCTGGCCGGTCTTTTATCTCCTTCTCCCAGAAAATAATAGTAACTTATGTAACGTATGATAAAGCTCACTTTTTAAGGTGAGTTTTATTTATATTGCCCCATTTTAAATTCCTGATCTATTGGCTTTAAAATAGGGAATTATCATAATATAAATTAACTAAAATTTAACTCGGATTTATCTCAAAAAAATCCCGTGAAATACCCCTGAAAGTTAAATTTTGATTAAATTTGTCTAAACTAAAAAAAAATAAAAAATGAGTGCAATTTCTTACATAGAAGCAAGACAGATTTTAGACTCCAGAGGAAATCCTACCATTGAAGTAGATGTATTCACAGAAAGTGGGGCAATGGGCCGTGCAGCTGTACCTTCAGGAGCATCTACAGGAGAACACGAGGCGGTAGAATTACGTGACGGTGGTTCAGAATATCAAGGGAAAGGAGTTCTGAAAGCTGTTGAAAATGTAAAAGAAGTAATTGCAGAGAATTTAGTAGGACAGCCGGTTTTTGAACAAAACTATATCGATCAGATTATGATTGATCTTGACGGAACGTCTAACAAAGGAAATCTTGGTGCTAATGCTATTCTTGGTGTTTCTTTGGCGGTAGCCAGAGCTGCTGCTGCTGAATTGGGAATGCCTCTTTATAAATATGTTGGCGGAGTGAACGCAAACACTCTTCCTGTTCCAATGATGAATGTAATTAACGGTGGATCTCACTCAGATGCTCCTATTGCATTCCAGGAATTCATGATTATGCCGGTAAAAGCAGATTCTTTCTCTCACGCATTGAGAAAAGGAACCGAAATTTTCCACAACCTGAAATCGATCCTTAAAGGAAGAGGTCTTTCTACAGCAGTAGGGGATGAAGGAGGTTTTGCGCCTACTTTCAACGGAACTGAAGATGCTTTGGATACCTTACTTCAGGCGATCGAAAAAGCAGGTTATAAGCCAGGTGATGACATCATGCTGGCATTAGACTGTGCTGCTTCAGAATTCTATAAAGACGGAACGTACGATTACAGAAAATTTGAAGGAGACAAAGGAGCTCACAGATCAAGAGAAGAGCAGGTTTCTTACCTTGCAGAATTGGCTGCTAAATATCCAATTATCTCTATCGAAGACGGAATGCAGGAAGATGACTGGGAAGGATGGAAAATGTTAACTGATAAAATCGGTGACAGAGTACAGCTGGTAGGAGATGATTTATTTGTAACCAACGTAGACAGATTATCAAGAGGAGTAACCGAAGGTATTGCTAACTCAATCCTTGTAAAAGTAAACCAGATTGGTTCCCTTTCTGAAACAATGGCCGCTGTACAAATGGCTCAGAATAACAAATTCACTTCAGTAATGTCTCACAGATCAGGAGAAACTGAAGACTCTACAATTGCTGATTTAGCAGTAGCAATGAACTGTGGACAGATCAAGACAGGTTCAGCTTCAAGATCAGACAGAATGGCAAAATATAACCAGCTGTTAAGAATTGAAGAAGCACTTGGTGAAACTGCAATTTTCCCGGGTTTAGGAGCATTTAAAATTAAAAGATAATCGAATTTATAAATAACGGCAAGCGATAATTTTTGTTTGCCGTATTTTATGGAAAGTAGTATATTTAAAAAAAATAAATAAATAATGTCAGACAACAAAGTAATATTGAATTACGACGGTAATTCATATGAATATCCAATTGTGGATAGTACTATCGGAGACAGAGGGATTGATATTTCAAAATTAAGAGACCAGACAGGTTTGATCACTCTGGATTTAGGTTACAAAAATACAGGGGCTACTATTAGCGACATCACTTACTTAGACGGAGATAAAGGAGAATTATTCTACAGAGGTTATCCAATCGAACAGATTGCTGAGAAATCTAACTTCACTGAAGTAATGTATCTTTTATTACATGGAGAATTACCTACTCAGGACCAGTTTACTTCATTCGACAACAATATTAAAAAATATAACTTCATCGCAGACGAAATGAAAAAAATCATTGATGTTTTTCCTCGTTCTGCTCACCCTATGGGAGTTTTATCTTCTTTAACTTCTGCTTTGACAGCTTTCAACCCGAAAGCCGTTAACGTAAACTCTAAAGAAGAAATGGATCATGCTGCTGAGCTTATGATCGCTAAGTTCTCTCACCTTTGTGCCTGGACTTACAGAAAAACTCAAGGTTTACCATTAAACCACGGTGATAACAACCTGAACTACGTAGAGAACTTTTACAAAATGGCATTCAGATTACCAAACGCTGATTTCGAAATCGATCCGGTAGTGGTAAATGCTTTAGATAAATTATTAATCCTTCACGCAGACCACGAACAAAACTGTTCTACTTCCACAGTAAGAATGGTAGGTTCTGCTCACACAGGTCTTTTCGCTTCTATCTCTGCCGGAGTATCTGCACTTTGGGGACCACTTCACGGTGGTGCTAACCAGGCGGTAATCGAAATGCTTGAACTAATCGAAAAAGATGGTGGTGACGTATCTAAATATGTTGCTAAGGCTAAAGATAAGAATGATAACTTCCGTTTGATGGGATTCGGACACAGAGTTTACAAAAACTTCGACCCAAGAGCGAAAATCATCAAGAAAGCTGCTGACGATATCCTTACTGCATTAGGTATTCAGGATAAAGCTCTTGACATTGCAATGCAGTTAGAAAGAGTTGCCCTTGAAGACGAGTACTTCGTAGAAAGAAAACTATATCCAAACGTAGACTTCTACTCAGGCATCATCTACAGAGCATTAGGAATTCCTACAGAAATGTTTACTGTAATGTTTGCATTGGGAAGACTTCCGGGATGGATTTCTCAGTGGAAAGAAATGAGACTGAAAGGAGACCCGATTGGAAGACCAAGACAGGTTTACCAAGGTGCTCAGGAAAGAAACTACATCGACATCGCAAGCAGATAATATTTGCTTACAATATAAAAGAATCCCAAAGCTTGCTTTGGGATTCTTTATTTTTACAACTTATTCAGTAATAGCTAAAGCCGTAATAAGATCGTTCTTCGTTCGGAAATGAAAATTCAGTATTACCGGACTTCCATCAAAAGAACCGGAAATATTAATTCTTAAAACGGTTGTATTATCCTTCACCGAAAAATCTTTTACCTCAAACAAGGTTTTGTATTCATTATTGGATTTTTCATTCCATTGTCTTATTTCCTCTTTTCCGGTGTATATTTTTCCTTCATCAAATACGGATGCCTGTTCAGAAAAACAGTTAGAGAAAGAAATACTGTCAAAAAGTTCCTGCGCCTTCAAGAATTCCTGTAAAATGTTAGGTAAGTTCATATTGTTATTTTTAAATGATTAAACAGTTGGAATAGTGCCGCCATCTATTACATATTCGGTCCCGGTTAGATATTGTGCCCGTGGAGAAACTAAAAATCCAACAAACTCTGCAATATCTTCTGGCTGGGCAGGTTTACCAATGGGAATTCCACCCAACGCATCCATGACACTTTGAGTAGCCTCTTCTATTGAAGTTTCTGAACTTTCAGCAATGCGTTCCATCATTCGGATGGCAGATGAGGTCATGATCCAGCCTGGAGAAACGGTAAGAACACGAACTCCCTTTGGAGAAACTTCTTTTGATAAACCTTTACTATAATTGATCAATCCGGCTTTGGCAGCAGCATAGGGTAATGTTGAATCAAATAAAGGTAGCCTTCCCTGAATGGAGGCAATATGAATGATCACTCCCGTTTTTCGTTCCAGCATTTGCGGCAGAAATCCTCTGTCTAAACGAACGGGTGCCAATAAATTGGTCTGAATTGTATTTTCCCAGTCTTCATCACTTAAAACAGAGAAGCCACCACCTGGCGTTTCTGAACCACCCAATGTATTAATTAAAATATCAAGCTTGCCAAAAGTAGACAACACTTCTCTTACCAGCTTTTCAGTACCTTTTGCCAGGCTGAGATCTCCTGAAATAAAATGAAGTTGATTATTCATCTCTTCAGGCTGATTTCTTGCAGTGACAATTACAGTAGCACCAGCAGTGAGTAATCTTTCGGCAATAGATTTTCCGGTTCCTCTTGTTCCTCCGGTCACCAAAGCAATTTTACCTGACAATTCGTTGTTGAAATGAAATGATTCTGTCATGATTTCTTTTTTGTACAAATTTCATGAGTATGACGGGCTCTTACAAGTACGGTCTTACGAATCGCATAGGGATAAATTAATCCCCTATTGTGATCTCATCTCATTGTGTTACATTTGTTTTATGTACGAAAGAAAAATCCCACCCAATCTGAATTGCGGTCTTGATCTGATTGCTGAAGTGCTCTATGGCAAATGGAAGATCCGTTTGCTATGGTTTATTAATGAAGGATTTCAAAGGCCAAGTGAATTACAACGGAAAATTCCTGATGCTTCCCGCAGAATATTGAATGTTCAGTTAAAAGAACTGGAAGAGCATGATCTTGTCACCAAGAAAATTTATCCTGTTGTGCCACCAAAAGTAGAATACAGGCTTACGGAATTCGGACAGACATTGATTCCGGTAATTGCCACATTAGGGAAATGGGGTGATGATCATGAAGAACGCTTACGGATATTGATATTGAGAAGGCTTGAAAACTTCTCACAAAGTGAGAGAAACAATATCTGATATTAGCTTTTTTGATTTAATATCAGGTGAAAAAATCTATAAAATAGTAGAAGAAAACCTGCTTTTTCAAGCAGGTTTCCGTTTTTTATTATGGACATTGGCATCTGTCACATGTCCAGATATAGCAGTTTCCTGCATCATCCCATTCACAGCATCTTCTGCCAGTGGAAATCGGAGCGCCTCCCATTACAGATTTTTGTTGATCTCTTCCTAATTTTTGTGCGTTTTTCAGCACCAGATTGTTCTTGTTCATGACTTTGATTTTTTGGTGTTAATAGTTACGTTTTATTGTTTATAATTTCGCGAAAATTATATCACTAATATAGGAAATTAAATAATATAATTATCTTTTTTTTGGTTTTTATGTAGATGGAAAATAGTAAGTTGTAGATGTTTTTGGGACTATTCACTACAGTTGGCCGGATATACAAGGAAATTTTATTGAAGAGTGCTGATTTTAGAAATTAAAATTAATACATAAAATAATCCAAAAGTTTTCTAGGTAGAGACCTTTACTTATATTTGTAGTATTGCATAAATCTTTATGAGACTAAATATTAAAAACGAAACAGGTAGGCTGAAGTCAGTAGTTCTAGGCCAGCCTAATTCATTGGGACCAGTTCCTACATTAGAGGAAAGTTATGACGCGAAGTCATATTACTCTATAGAACACAACATTTATCCTAAAGAAGAGGATATTATCAATGAAATGAACGCTTTTGAAGCGGTTTTAAAAAAGTATGGCGTTGAAGTTCTACGTCCTAGTATCATCAAAGATTACAATCAGGTTTTTTCAAGAGATGTAGCCTTTGTGATTGATGACAAGATGATCATTTCCAATGTGATTGCAGACAGAGCAGATGAGCAGGAAGCCTACAAAAGCGTTTTTGAAAAAGTAGCATGGAGAAAGATCATCAACCTTCCGGAAACCGCACACATTGAAGGAGGAGATGTAATTGTATGGAATGATTTTCTTTTCATAGGAACCTGCTTCAGTGAAGATTACAGAAATTATAAAACGGCAAGAACCAACGAGTATGCTATCGAAATCCTGAAAGAATATTTTCCAAAGAAAAGAATCATAGATCTGGAACTGAAGAAAAATGATAAAGTTCCTTTTGAAGGCATTCTGCATCTGGATTGTACATTTAATCCGGTAGGTGAAGACAAATGTATTATTTATAAAAACGGATTTGTAGATGAAAGCGACTACCGTTTAATCATTGATATTTTTGGAGAAGAAAACTGTTTCCATATCAATGATGAAGAAATGTTTGAAATGTTCCCGAATATTTTCTCCATTTCTCCTGATGTTGTCGTTTCGGACAAAGCATTCACCAGAATGAATGACCACCTGAGAAACGAGTGGGGAATGACTGTTGAAGAAATTCCTTACAGAGAAATCTCTAAAATGGGAGGCTTGCTGAGATGCTCTACAATGCCGCTTGTGAGAGAGTAATTGGGTAGGAGTGTTTTAGGGTTTGAGAGTGGAAGTGTTTTAAGGTCTGGAAGTTATAGTGTTGGTGGGTTTAAATATTTTTTTAATTTTAAAAAAATATTAGGGTATGTCAACAATTAAATTTCATCAGGACTTAAAAGTGTATCAAAAATCATTTGAAACAGCACAAGTGATTTATGAACTCTCAAAATCCTTTCCAAAAGAAGAACTTTATTCACTTACAGATCAGATAAGAAGATCATCAAGATCTGTAACGGCAAATATTAGTGAGGCCTGGGGAAAAAGAAAATATGAAAAATCCTTTATTGCCAAGCTTACAGATTCAGAGGGAGAAGCAAGAGAAACCCAAACATGGCTTCAGTTTGCTTTTGCCTGCCATTATATGAATGAAGAGCAATATATTAATTCGCACAACAAGTATAACCAAATAATAGGGATGTTAGTTAATATGATGAGTCAGTCAGAAAAGTGGTGCTCATTTTCTTCGATTAATAAAGAAGACAATAATTTGTAAACCGCTGTTCAGACCCTCAAACTCTTATACACTAACACCCTCAAACTTAAAAAAAATGCAAACAACAGATACAGTATTAATGATAGAGCCGATTGCATTCGGTTACAACGCTGAAACAGCGAAAAATAATTACTTTCAGGTAGAACAGACGGGTTCTGATATCCAGTCAAAAGCATTGGCGGAGTTCAATACCTTTGTTGGAAAGCTGAGAGAAAAAGGAATTAATGTAATTACTATAAAAGATACTTTAGATCCCCATACTCCGGATTCTATTTTTCCGAATAACTGGGTAAGTTTTCACAAGGATGGAAAAGTGGTTTTATATCCCATGTTCGCTTCCAACAGAAGAGTGGAAAGAAGAGAGGATATTATTGAAAGCATCAAAGAGCAGGGCTTTGAAGTTGCTGAAATTGATGACTGGTCTTTTCCTGAAACTCAGGGGCATTTTCTGGAAGGAACAGGAAGTATGATTTTTGATCATGATAACAAAATTGCTTACGGTTCGGTTTCCTTGAGACTGGATGAAAAACTGTTCAGAGAATTCTGTACAAAATATGGATTTACTCCCGTTGTTTTCCATTCTTTTCAGACCGTAGGAACAGAAAGACTTCCAATCTATCACACCAATGTCATGATGTGTGTGGCAGACAAGTTTGTCGTAATCTGCCTTGACTGTATTGATGATGAGCTGGAAAGAGAAAAAGTAGTGGAAACGATTAAAGGTTCAGGAAAAGAAATCATCGAAATTTCTGAAGAACAGATGCAGCAGTTTGCAGGAAATATGCTCCAGGTTCAGAATAAAGACGGTAATAAATTCCTTGTGATGAGCCAGACCGCTTACAAGTCCTTGTCTTCAGAACAGGTAGCTGCTATTGAAAAATACTGCGAAATTATCTATTCAGACCTGAATACCATTGAAGTAAATGGTGGAGGAAGCGCAAGATGTATGCTTGCAGAGGTTTTTCTTCCAAAAAAATAATATATTTACGAAAAAATTAATTGAAACCATTATCAAGTAAAGGTTTACATATTCTTCTGACTTTGGAAACTGAGTCAGAAGATTTGTTATTAGACAGCAAAGGATTTCTGGCATTTACAGAAGAAATTCTGAAAACCAAAGAGGTGGAAATTGTAGGAGTAACCAATCATATTTTTGAAAATGACAGCTTTACTTCCGCCGTGATCCTTAAAGAGTCTCACCTTTGTATCCACACGTGGCCGGAATTTAAACAGCTTACCTTTGATGTTTTTCTCTGTAATTATACACAGGATAACACTACAAAAGTAGAGCAGATTGCAGATGAAGTGGTTCAGTATTTTAAAGCTAATACCATTCAGAAACACAAAATTTACAGATAAAAATGCACTATGTCTGCCCAGCATGCGAAGCCGAAAATAAATTAGATCTTACCTTTCCTGTTGAAGAATACGTTTGTATGACCTGTTCCCATCTCATTGATGTAGCCGGGAACAAAAAGACTAAACATTTGAAAATACCTACAGAAAACGTTGTGTTAGATGTCGGACAGAAAGGAAAAATTGACGGCGTAGAATATACGGTTGTTGCGATTATTGTCAAAAAATACGGAAACAGTATTTTCTGGCGGGAATATTCTTTAAAAGACAGCAAAGGAAATGATGCTTTCCTGAGTGAAAGCGATGGGCATTGGATATTCCTGATCCCAATGCATCCTGATGATTTTAAAGGTAAAAATTTGAAATTACCAACCTATGCCGGGCGAACTTATCGCTGGTACGAAAATACTCCATGCAGTATTTATGCTGCTTCCGGTTTTTTTGATGAACACCTTGATTTCAGCGTTGCGACCTACAAAGAATATGTCAATGGAACCCGTATGATCTCTCAGGAGAAGACCGGTAGGAAAAGCCAGTATTTTTATGGAGTTCACATTTCAAAATATGAGGTAAAAAGAGCTTTTAAAATAGCTCACATGCCCTATTATACAGGAGTCGGGATCGTTCAGCCTTATTATTTTGATATGAAACAGGCTGTGAACATCTTTTGTGTGGCTGCATTAATGATTTGCCTGCTTCAACTGTATGTTTATATCTCAAGAACAAACGAAACTGTTTTTGAACAGTCGGTCAACTTTGCTGATGTAAAGGATAAAGAACTTGTAAGCAAAAGTTTTACTCTTTCCGGAGGCTCAGCACCATTAAAAGTCAATGCCTTTTCAGCAGTAGACAATTCGTGGGCCAATGTTCAGCTAAGCCTTGTGAATGAAAATACCAACGAAATAGTATATACCTCCAAAGATATTGAACAATACCACGGCTATGAAGACGGCGAAAGCTGGTCAGAAGGAAATCAGTCTGAAGAATTCAACCTTTGCGGGGTAAGCTCAGGCAAATATCATTTCCTGATTTCTGCAGAAAAAGAAGGATCTTTATTACCTGCATTTTCCGGCCTTCAGTCACCAGATTCAAAGGTATTAATTTCCAGAGATAAATCCGGGATTTTGGATGTTACTGACATCTATAAAGCACAATCTACCACTTTCATAGACGGAAAGACTTTAGAAAAAGATACAACAGAATTGGGTAAACTGGTGAAAGCATCCTTCGGAACTTCCAAAATAGACTCTCTGATCAATGCTGAAGGGCTAAAACTTTCAACAGATGTTATTGCATCCAATAACGATGTGAAGATCAAGGCAACCTGGCTTCCCGTTTCATTCTGGAACTTCGGATTTATTTTATTCATAATGGTTGCTCTCTTTATAGCTATGTGGATAGGAAGACATTTCTTTAATGTGAATAAATGGAAGAATAGTTCAAACACCCCTTATGCTGCATCATGATGACTACTATTTTACATTACATAAGACAAAACTGGATACTCTGTTTAATCGGAGGCTTTTTCATGATCTGGTTTGTATACCTTACTTATCAGGGAAATCAGGTATGCGATTGTGCCAAGACGGAAACATACCGGGACGGAACTACCAGGAGCCATTCCAGAGCAGGATTCTACAGATATTATCACAAATAAAAATATAAAAACTATGGACAACATCAATTTCTTACCCATATTAAACTCGGTTCTTTACTCATTCTTAGGAATCGCAATTCTTCTCGTTTGCTATTTCATCATCGAAAAACTTACACCGGAAAAAACATGGCATGAGATCTCTCAGAACAAAAACATAGCATTGGCTATTGTATTCGGGGCATTTATCATCGGAATTTCAATGATTATAAGCGCGGCAATTCATGGATAAGAAGAGGATTCCTCTTGAGCTGCTTTTATTGTTTTCAGTATTCGTCATTGCTACATGTGGATTGATTTATGAGTTGGTGGCCGGAGCCCTGGCGAGCTATCTTTTAGGAGACTCTGTAAAGCAGTTTTCCTTCATTATCGGGGTGTATCTATTTTCAATGGGAGTAGGTTCCTATCTTGCGAAATTCATCAAAGGAAATCTTATTGATAAATTCATTGAGATCGAAATCCTCGTAGGAATCGTTGGCGGAATAAGCTCTGTGGTGCTGTTTATTCTGTTTAATACACTCGCACACTTTGAAAGTGTTCTCTATCTCTTTGTCTTTTTCACAGGCTGTCTCGTCGGAGTGGAAATACCGCTTCTGATGAATATTCTGAAAGATAGAGTACAGTTTAAAGATTTAGTTTCAAACGTCTTTGCATTCGATTATATCGGGGCTTTACTGGCATCGATTCTTTTTCCGTTGGTTTTAATTCCAAAGCTGGGCATTGTAAAAACACCTTTGTTTTTTGGACTGATTAATATCTCTATCGCGATATTTCTATGCTATTACCTTACAAAAGAATTATCAAAACCTTTATCACTCAAAGTAAAATCTATTGCAGCATTTACATTTCTGTTAGGTCTTTTCTTTTTCTCAGATACGATTTTATCTTACTCTGAAGAAAAACTGTACGGAGAAAATGTAGTGTACACCAAAAGTTCACCCTATCAAAGAATTGTTTTAACGAGAAATACCCACGAGTTCCGTTTATATTTAAATAACAACTTACAGTTTTCATCCACGGATGAATACCGTTATCATGAAGCTTTGGTACATCCCGCAATGTCTATGGCAAAAAATATTGATAATGTTCTGATCCTTGGAGGAGGTGATGGCTTTGCAGCCAGAGAAGTCTTGAAATACAAGGACGTTAAAAAAGTAACCCTTGTAGATTTGGATGGTGAAATGACTCAGTTTTTCAAAACCAATGAAACCATGCGCAGGCTGAACCAAAGTTCTTTTTCCAATCCGAAAGTGGAAATCATCAATAAAGACGCTTACATTTGGGTAAAAGACAGCAAAAAGAAATTTGACGTCATTATCATCGACTTTCCGGATCCGTCCAATTACAGCTTAGGAAAATTATATTCCCTACAGTTTTATAAAGAACTGGAGAAGCTGACAACGCTTGATACGAAAATTGTGGTTCAGACTACCTCTCCGTATTTTGCCCCGAAATCTTTCTGGTGTATTGAAAAAACGATCAATCAGATTTTTCCTTTCACAGCGGCATATCACACCTATGTTCCTTCTTTTGGGGAATGGGGATTTTCTATGGCTTCCTTTGAACCCATCAACAACAGGATCTATAGAAAACTCCCTGGCTTGAAATACTATGATTACAACTTTTCACAGATGTCTTATTTCAATAAAGATATGAAAGTGAAAGACGTAGAAGTTAACCGTCTGGATAACCAGATATTAGTCCGTTATTTCGATGAAGAGTGGGGGAAAGTACAGTAGAAAGGATTTTCTTACAACTATATTTTTAGGTAGCCTTATGCTTCCCTTTTTGCAGTATTGTGGAAAGAAAGTGAAATCATTGCTGCTGAAGATCACCGGAACTAATCATGTTCTCGGTCATAAACTGTGGGCCAAAGATTTTCCACAGTTTTCAGAAGTTATCCACATCCGATATCTTATTGTGGGCGGTGGAATTTCCGGACTATCGGCATGCAGATTCTTCAGTCAGAATAATGAACAGGATTATCTTCTCCTTGAAATGGAAAACCATCTGGGAGGAAATTCTTCCAATGGACAGAATTCATTTTCAAAATTCCCTTTGGGAGCACATTATCTGCCATTACCCAATAAAGAGAATACAGAAATCATCGAATTTCTAAAAGAATGTGGAATCTGTTTAGGAACCGAAGATAATGGAGAGCCTATTCTTGATGAATACCAAATGACTTTTCCACAGCAGGAAAGACTTTTCTATAAAAACTCCTGGCAGAGCGATATTGTTCCCCAAAGAGGTATTTCAAGAGAAGCTCAGAAAGAGCTTAACCGCTTTTTTAAGCTGATGGATGAATTGCGTGTAAAGAAAGACCCACAGGGGAAATACTGGTTTGCCATTCCCGTTCATGATTCAAGTAGGGAAGATGAGGTTTTAAAACTTGAAAAAATCATTTTCAAAGACTGGCTTACGGAAAATAATTATCAATCTGAAGAACTTCTCTGGCTGCTGGATTATTCCTGCAGAGACGATTTCGGGTTAGGAATTGATTATGTTTCAGCATGGGCAGGAATTCATTATTTTGCAGGCAGAAAAAATAACTGGAGCACGAAATATAAAGATCAGGTATTCACATGGCCGGAAGGAAATGCCCGATTGGCAAAGCATCTTTCAAAATATACAGAAGGAAAATATAGGTCCGGAAATCTGGTTTTTGATGTGAAAATCAATGATAAGGTTGAGGTCCTGAGTTTTGATAATACCCAAAAGAAAACAAAGAAAATCATTGCGGATAAAGTACTTTTTGCAACCCCTCAATTTGTGAATGAAAGAATTTTTAATCTTCAGAAAGCATCATCATTTCACTACGTGCCCTGGCTTTTAACAACCATTACGTTAAAGAATGAATTTGGTGGAGATGAAGAACTGGCCTGGGATAATGTAATCTATGGTACTTCCGGATTAGGATATATTTTTGACCAACACCAGAATCTGAACCAGATCATAGGCGAAAAAGTGATTACCCACTACAAAAGTTTTTCAACGGCAGACTGCAAAAAAGCGAGGAAAAAACTTTATGCCATGAAAGAATCTGAACTTAAAACTTTAGTTTTGGATGATCTGAAGAAAGCCCATCCATTAATAGAAGATTTCATTCTGGAAATGCAGTTTCATAAAATAGGACATGCCATGATTGCTCCTGTTCCCAATCAGATTTTTGGAGAAGAAACCCGAACATCAAAAGAACCTGTAGAAGGAAAAATTTTCTTTGCCCATTCTGATCTTTCCGGAATATCTATTTTTGAAGAAGCCTTTTATCAGGGAATCCGGACTGCAGGACAAATGATACAATAATACAATGAAACAGCCGTGGATACATAATGCAAAAACAGACTGGTGGTTTATTTTATCACCACCTTTTCTGGTGCTGCTGATTATTTTTCTTTTTCAGAAACAGATTCAGGGACTGGAAAATCATTATTCCTTTTATACATGGCTGTTCCTGATCGTTTTTGTAGATGTGGCTCATGTATATTCCACACTGTTCAAAACTTACTTTGTAAAAGGAGAGGTACAGAAAAATAAGCTGCTGTATCTGGGAATTCCTGTTCTAAGCTGGATATTGGGAGTGATCCTGTTCCAGTTTGGAAGTCTGACGTTCTGGTCGGTTTTGGCTTTGATTGCTGTTTTTCATTTTATACGACAACAATACGGCTTTATGAGGATCTACGCCCGCTTTGAACCCAATAACTGGAACAAAAAAATAGATGAGGTTGCTGTTTACTCCGCAACTATTTTTCCCATGCTGTACTGGTTTAAAACCCCTCGTGCCTTTACATGGTTCGTCAACAATGAGTTTGAATGGCTTCAAAATCTTCCGGATTATCTTCCTCTGATTACCGTACTATATTTTACAATCCTAAGCATCTGGATTATTAAAACTGTTGTTGAAGCTTTTAAAACAAAAAATATTAATATTCCGAAAACGGCATTGATCACCGGAACTTTCCTTTCCTGGTATTTTGGAATTATCTACTTTAACAACGATCTTCTTTTTACTTTTCTCAATGTCGTCTCCCACGGAATTCCCTATGTTGCACTGATCTATATCCGGGAAATCAAACAAAAAGAAAATCCCCAGCTGAACTGGATGTCTATTTTTAAATCCGCTTCAGGAATATTTTTGTTTGTAGGAGTTATTTTAGGTTTTGCCTTTTTGGAAGAACTTTTATGGGAAACTTTAGTGTGGAATGAACATTTTTCCTTGAATGTGATTATTTCAGAAAAATTATTACAGTTCCTTGTTCCGTTGTTAGTTGTTCCGCAGCTTACCCATTATCTTCTGGATGGCTTTATTTGGAGAAAACCCAAAAAAGTTGCCTAACTTTGTCTTAATCTTTAAAATCTAAAAATGAGACAATATTTTCTGTCACTGGCAATTTTTCTAGGAATGATTGTAGGTGCTCAGCAGAAAACATTCTGCAATCCCATCAATATTGATTATGGGTATACTCCGTTTGAAGTCTTTTCAAAACAAGGGAAACATCGTGCTACAGCAGATCCGGTAATTGTTAATTTTAAAAATAAACTGTTTCTTTTTTCTACCAACCAGGAAGGATACTGGTATAGTGATGATATGCTGGACTGGAAGTTTGTGAAAAGGAAATTTTTAAGAGATAATAAATACATTCATGACCTTAATGCTCCTGCGGTATGGGCAATGAAAGACACTCTATATGTATATGGTTCCACCTGGGAACAGGATTTTCCGATCTGGAAAAGTACAAACCCCACCAAGGATGATTGGAAAATTGCAGTGGATACTTTAAAAGTGGGAGCTTGGGATCCGGCGTTCCATTATGATGAAGATAAAAATAAACTCTATCTGTACTGGGGTTCAAGTAATGAATGGCCATTGCTGGGCACAGAAGTGAAAGTAAAAAATCTTCAGTCCGAAGGTTTCGTTAAACCTATTATCAAATTAAAACCGGAAGACCATGGATGGGAACGTTTCGGGGAATACAATGACAACGTTTTTCTTCAGCCTTTTGTAGAAGGAGCGTGGATGACAAAGCATAACGGGAAATATTATATGCAGTATGGTGCTCCGGCAACTGAGTTCAGCGGATATTCTGACGGGGTGTATGTAAGCAAAAGTCCTTTGGAAGGTTTCGAATATCAGCAGCATAATCCGTTCTCTTATAAACCGGGCGGTTTTGCCAGAGGTGCGGGGCACGGAGCAACATTTGAAGACAATTACAAAAACTGGTGGCATGTTTCGACCATCTTTATTTCAACTAAAAATAATTTTGAAAGGAGGTTGGGAATCTGGCCTGCTGGGTTTGATAAAGATGATGTAATGTACTGTAATACAGCTTATGGCGATTATCCGACATACCTTCCTCAGTATGCACAGGGAAAAGATTTTACTAAAGGTCTTTTTGCCGGATGGATGCTGTTGAATTATAATAAACCCGTTCAGGTTTCATCCGTTTTGGGAGGTTATCAGCCCAATAATGCCGTTGATGAAGATATCAAGACTTACTGGAGTGCTAAAACAGGGAATTCCGGAGAGTGGTTTCAAACGGATTTAGGGGAAGTTTCCACCATCAATGCCATTCAGATCAATTATGCGGATCAGGATGCTGAGTTCATGGGGAAAACCTTAGGGAAAATGCATCAGTACAAGATCTACGGTTCCAATGATGGAAAGAAATGGAATGTAATTGTGGATAAAAGCAAAAATACAAAGGACGTTCCTCATGATTATGTAGAACTTGAACAGCCTGCAAAAGCCCGTTTCCTGAAAATGGAAAACCTGAAAATGCCTACCGGGAAATTCGCATTAAGCGGTTTCAGAGTGTTTGGAAAAGGAGCCGGGAAACAGCCTGCTAAAGTGGAAGGTTTTGTGCCTTTAAGAGCGGATCCAAAAAAATATGGTGAGAGAAGAAGCATTTGGATGAAATGGCAGCAGAACCCTGATGCAGATGGCTATGTAATCTATTTCGGAAAAACTCCGGATAAATTGTACGGAAGCATTATGGTATACGGAAAGAATGAATATTTCTTTACAGGAGCAGACAGAACAGATGCCTACTATTTCCAGATTGAAGCCTTCAATGCCAACGGTGTTTCAGACAGAACAGCTGTCGCAAAATCTGAATAAATCAATTTAAAAGATAAGAAAATGACACGTTTTGAAAAATCAGAACGTGTTATTTTTTATCTGAAGTTTATATAAAAAATCCGCTGAAAAGAATCAGCGGATACCGTAAGAATAATTAAATATGAAGAAAGATAAATTCTTTATCTGGTTCTGCTTTTGATGGCATCTGACGCCCCTTCAATGTCTCTTACCTTTTTCACTTTCTGGTTTCCGAAATTGTAAGTAAGGCTTACCGTTAAACTTCTGTTGTAGCGATTTTGATGGATGTAATTGTAATTCCCGTTCTCCTGGAAATCTTCAATTTTAACAATGTTGGTGTTCAGTACATCATTTACATTCACTGCAAAAGTCCAGTCGTTCCACATTTTCTTAAGACTAAGGTCTAAACTCATTAAGTTTTTCAAAGAACCAAGCTCAATCTGCTGCTTGTCTACAAAGAAGTAATTAACTCCGAAGAACCATGTTTTCTTTTTATCAAGACGAATAGTATTGTTGGTCTGGATCAGCAGACTGGTAGAATTTGTTTTATTGGTATAGGTAATAAATTTCCCTTCAGGTCCTTTGTCATCTTTGAAACGGTCTCCTGTAGTAGGATCAGTATCAAGACTTCCATTGTTAATATTATGCTGTACCCCAATATTAAAGTTGGTTGTCCAGTATTGTTTGAAAAACGATTTCTGAATACCTACCATCGCAGACATTTCCTGCTTATTTCCAAAGTTGGTTCTGATATACCTTAAAGCAGGATTTTCTCCTGTTTTACCTTCAGGTGATACAGGATAACCCTGCAGCGGAACCTGTGTGATAGCATCCTGAATATAAGAATGATTTAAAATCAGGAAATATGAATTTCTGTACATATAGGTAAGCTCCTGATTATAGGTGGAAGACGCCTTTACAAATGGGTCATTCTGAGTATAATTATCATCTGTAAGAATGTTCCTTACCGGATTAAGTTCCCAGAAACTGGGTCTTCTCATTCGGCTTGAGAAGGAATAAGAGATATTGTTTTTATCATTAATTGCATAATTCAGGCTTAGATAGGGAAGAAGGTTTTTGTAATTTCTTTCAATTCTTCTAAGAGCTTCTGTAGGAGCGTTGTCTGAAGTTCCAAGACTGTTGGTAATTTCGTATCTGGCACCTACTTTTCCGGAAAGTTTGTCAGAAATTTTTTTCTCTACAGTAATATACATTCCGTAGATGTTTTCATCATAGATAAAATGGTTCGGCCTTGAATCCGGAGCTTTTACGGGATTAAAAGAATAAGTGATGTTTTTAGAATCGTTATCTGTTTTGGTCTTGTTGTAATTTCCACCTATAGATACTGTCAGATCATTTTTAAACTTTTGATTATAATCCACCATTCCGGAGAAGTTATTAATGATCTGTGGAAGGTCCTGAATGACTTGTCTTGTTCTTGTCCCTACAACTCTGTCAATACCCGAAGCAAAGGTTTGGTTATCCGTGAACTGGAATCTTCGGTAATTGAGGTAAGCTGCATTTACATTCAGTTTACTACCTAGAGAATCTGTTTTTAATTCATAATTTAAATTCACGGAATTGTTATAAGATCTTGCATCTTCTTGGTTTTTGGACCATGTATATTCCGGGTTTTCTGCGTTTTCTTTTTTTATGGTATTAAATAACGCTACCGTTGAATTATAACTTTTATTGGCCCATGTATTCCATGATAAAGCCACATTACTTTTGTCGTTCAGCTGGTAATCAATATTCAGATAACCTCCGATGTTTTTGTTCGGATCATCAATATCTCCTGTAGATTCATTAGAAGTCTTGGCAGTTCCGTTTCTTAACGTATACGTTTGTGCCTCTATATTTTCGCCACCGCTAAGACTGGCGCTTATTCCCAGTTTGTTTTTTCTGTAGTTGGCTGAGAAACTCGCCTGGCTTCCGTTATATTTATTGGTAGTGTTAGACATTCTCATGTTTCCGTTGAGACCATCACTCATTTTTTTCTTTAAAACGATATTGATGATTCCATCAGATGATTCCACCTGATATTCACTTCCTGGAACTGTAATGACTTCAATTTTCTGGATATTTTCAGCCGGAGTATTTTTCAGGAACTGAGCCAGAGATTCGGAATCCATATTGCTTTTTCTTCCGTTGATATAGATCAGCGCATTATTTTTTCCGGCAATTTTCAATGTTTTATCATCTGTGGAAGATAATAATGGAGTCTGTTTAAGGAGATCAAAAGTAGTATTTCCTTTCGCTACGGGAGAAGCTGCCACATCATATACAAAACGGTCGCTTTGTTTTTTGAAAACCTGTTTTGTAATGGTAACTCCTTCTATATTTTTTGTTTTTGCCGTGTCGGATTTTTTCTCCTGAGCGAGTGCGCAAGTACCGAATATGATGGCCATTGACAAAATTATACGTTTCATGTTTGTTTTATTTAAGAGTGGATAGTGATATAAGTTTTTATAGATTAGGTTCTTGATTTTACAGCATCATTAGCTGATTTCATTTCCCTTGCTTTTTTAAGTTTCTGATTTCCGAAATTGTAAGTAACCCCGATGCTCATTAACCTTGGATAATTGAAGTTGGTAATATTGTTAAATTTTCCATTAGGCTGTACTCCTTTAATGCTGTAGAAACTTTGATTAAATAAGTCACTCACTTCCGCTACAATAGTCCAGTCTCCTGCAATTTTTTTCAAACTGAAATCGAAGCTTTGTCTTGCTCGGATCATACCTCCTTCCATGGCAGTCTGGCTGGCAAAGAAGTAATTCACTCCCAGAAACCAGTCTTTTTTAGAAGACAGTCTGATGACATTATTGAAGGTTGCAGACATATTATAGTTTTTAACATCAATGATATAAGGATCTACAACTTCAGTTTCTCCCGGAACCGGCATGGAAGTAGGATCTTCAAATACTCCGCCTTTGTAGGTAACATATCCTAAATTGACAGAATAGTTGGTTGTCCATATATCTTTGAACCAGGATTTGTTCATTCCAAGAGTAAGAGCAATTTCTCTGTTTTTACCATAATTAGTTCTGATATATCTTAAGAATCTTGTAGTTTCCATAATTGGATTTCCTTTGATATCCTTGATGATTTTCCCCTTAGCATCCTTTTTGGGAGCTGTTACCGTTCCCTGTAATGGAATCAGGTCTGAAGCTGCTGCATCTTCCACCATATTAAAACTAAGATTGGCATAGAATGCATTCTTGTACATATAATTTAACTCCTGATTATAATATTTGGAAGCCAGTATAAATGGATTGTTCTGCGTATAATTGGTAGGAGTGAAGTAGGTTCTCGAAGGATTCAGCTCCCAGAATCTCGGTCTTCTGATTCTGCTGGAAAAAGTATAGCTCAAATTATGGTCTGAACTGATGGCGTAATTTAAATTCAGGTAAGGCAGAAGGTTGTTGTAATTTCTTTCGAATCCTGTTTTATCCACAATATCACCTGTACTTCTGGTCATTTCGTAGCGGGCACCAATTTTTCCGGATATCTTCTCAGTCAGTTTTCTTTCATAGTTCAGATAAATTCCCAATATATTTTCTTTATAAATGAAGTGATTGGTTTGGTTGGGATCAATGATAAATTCTCCTTTTGTCAATTTATCCTGTTTGGTATCGTTATCTGTATTGGTGTGATTGTAACTGATTCCCATTAACCACGTTGCGCCTTTAGCCGTCTTTTTCAGATAATCGATATTGGCAGCATAGTTGTTGATGATCTGGGGGACAGCCTGATGCAATGCAGAATATTTGTTAATCGTATCATTTGTTAGAGGAAAACTTTCATTGAAACTTACTTTATCCCTGTTGAACCACAGGTAAGAAACGTTTGACGTAAGCTTACTTCCAAGTGAATCCGTTTTCATCTCATAATTTAAATTAAAAGAATGATTTCTGGTTTGTGCATCCTCGTTATTCACTGTTCTGTTATTTAATACTCCGTTTTGCCAGTTGGTAATATCCAGTACAGAATTGAAACTTTTATTGTATCTCATGTTGTAGGAGAATCCAAGACTGTGTTTTTTATTGATCTCGTAATCAACATTGAAACCTCCTCCAAAGTTTTTGTTAGGATCATCATTAAATCCAAATGATTCATTTTTGAAAGTAGAATCTCCATTGGAAAGTGTATATCTTTGTCTGTCCGTCCAGCTTCCCATTCTGAAATTGGAATTACCAGACCATTTACCTTGTCTGAAGTTAAAAGAAGCTCCTGCATTAGGGTTATTGTAATACGCCTGCTCATTCTGCATTTTCAACGTTCCGTTGTAACCGTTATTCTTGCTTTTTTTCATTACAATATTGATGACACCTTCTTTTGATTCAACCTGGAATTCACTTCCCGGAACTGTAATCACTTCAATTTTCTGGATGTCCTCAGATGGAGTAGACTTCAGCATTTCAATCAACGCCTCAGAATCCATGTTGGTTTTCTTATTGTTGATGTAGATGATTGCATCATTTTTCCCCAAAATCTTCAGCGTTTTTCCGTCAATACTGGAAATCATCGGTGTTTGTTTCAAAAGATTAAAAGTGTTTGTTCCTTTAGCAATAGATGAAGAAGCTACATCATATACCAAACGGTCACCTTGTTTTTTGAAAACCTGCTTCTTGAGAGTCACTGCATCAATAGCATTTACTTTCAAACTGTCTTTTTTCTGCTGGGCAGTGATAAGTCCACCGAAAAATAGTGCTGCAATAAGAATTTGAGTTTTCATGATTATTCTTTTTTAATTAATAGCTTGTATGGTTTGTTATTTAACATTACAAAGATATGTAATAAATTTAGTATTATGCAATACAAAGTACTTAAAAATATTTTTAAATTATTGTAATCATTTGATTATCAGTTAATAAAAATTTACATTAAAATATTGATTGCTTTACCTTTCTGTGTAATAAGACAAATGAAAGATGTTAAATGTTACATTTGTTAAAAAAATAATGAAGATTTTTTTAAAAATATAACCTGTAATAGAACGTATTCCCTTAGTTCAGGAATTATGCTTCACACAAAAACACATGCGAAACGGGATTGTAATAACCGTAAAAATAAAAAGGACCAAAAAGGTCCTTCATAATATTGTTTATTCTCTGTCGAATCTGGCGAGCTTTTTATCTACCCAAACCGTTGCAAAGGGGAAGAATGCAGATAATAAGGCAAAAACAAAATCTTCATCATCCCAATTATAAATTTTTCTGGCAGGAAGGCAGAGTAAAAGGTAAAGCGTAAAAAATAATCCGTGTAAACTGCCAATAACACTGATGAAGATGATAGAATATAAATTTTCATCATATCGGATCCAGATCATCGCAACACCATATAATAAAAGACATGAAATGGCTTCTGCAAGGCAAATCTGCTTAAACCATCTGATGATTTTTTCCTGAGAATATTTTGAGAAAAATTTTTCGATGAAATCCATTTCTTAAAGTATGATGTGAGAGTTAAAAGTAAGAGTCTTTCTCTGGCTTTTTAAGTTTTGCCTCTCATTTCTGAACTGCAAAATTACTTATAAAAACTACTACCATCCAAATATTCAAAAACTTCTGGTGGCAACATAGGTCTTACATTTTTGCCATCTTTGATCATAGTACGGATTTCAGTGGCCGAAAGTTCTATTACCGGAGCCTTGATCAGGGATATATTTTCGTGCTGTAAATATTCCGAATCTTTTTTCTCACCTTCAAATACTCTCGGATAAACAATAATATGATGATTTTTGATCAGAATATCAGAATTTTTCCATTTATGAAGACTCTTCAGATTATCTTCTCCCATGATCAGGCTGAAAGAATAATCGGGATATTTCTCGTGAAGATAAGTGAGTGTATCAATGGTATAGCTTGGTTTCGGAAGAGAAAACTCTACATTGGAAGCCCTCATATTGGGATAATTCTTTACTGCCAGCTGTACCATATCAAGTCTGTTATGGTCATTCAGTAAAGACTTTTTGTCCTTAAACGGGTTTTGCGGGCTCACCACAAACCAAAGCTCATCCATATCAGAGTTTTCCAGAATATAATTAGCCAGAATAAGATGTCCGATATGAATTGGATTAAATGATCCGAAAAATAAACCGATTTTTTTCATTGTTATAAGGAACTAGGTAGCAGGAATTAGGTTTTAGGGGTGTGAAGCTTTGTAATTATTGCATTCAGCATTTTTGATATTTCAGATGTTTTTTTAATTAAAATTTGAAACTCTTCAGGATTCAAATAATGTAAGTTTTTTGAAATAATCAATTGGGTTTCTAGTTCAGCACAACTACCTCTTGCAATTTTTAAAAACTGGAGGTAGTCATTGGTAGACCTTCTGGAATGGCCTTCAGCAATATTAGATGGAATTGAAATTGATGATCTTCGGATCTGGTTTGTAAGTCCGTAAAGTTCCTCTTTTGGGAAGGCTGTCGTCGAGGTATAGATTTCTGTAACGAGATCTACAGACTTTTGCCATACAATTAATTCCTTATAATTTCCCATATGATTCTCCTATTCCCTTATTGCTAAATCCTAATCCCTGAATTTTACGTCCTTGATATTAAGATAATGAGTGACATTGCCTTTCCAGTGGTTTTCTTCCAGGGTAAAAGCCAGGTCGAAATTTTTATTCTTAAAATCATCAACAAACTGCCCCAATTTAAACCCTACACATTCAATATTTCGTCCCGTAGATTCCTGTTTGATATAAAACTTAAGATGATTATTATCTTTTCCCATCGTTTTTACGTATCCCGACAATTTCTGATTCGTTAATGTGAAAATAGGCTTCATATTATGAGGTCCAAATGGAGCCAGTTTTCTGTGGAAATTGATAAACTCTCTGTTGATTTCATCCACTTTAATTTCAGTATCAATAGTAATAGATGGCTCTTTCTGGTGATCCTTGATTTTTTCAGAAACTATTTTTTCAAATTTCTCTTTGAAAGCATCAAACTTATCCTTTTCCATTGAAAGTCCCGCTGCTGCGTGATGACCTCCGAATTTAAGGAAATATTCAGAACACAGATCAAGAGCTTCATGTACATCAAAATCAGAAACGGATCTTGCAGAAGCTACCATCTCACCATTATTACCATCGGTAAATACCAGTGTAGGTTTATAATACGTTTCAATAAGTCTTGAGGCAACAATCCCGATTACTCCTTTATTCCATTCAGGATGATAAACAATAGTTGTATGCTTGGTTTCCTGTTGGGATTCTATAATCTGATTCAGGGCGGAAAGGGTGGAA
This sequence comes from Chryseobacterium sp. FG46, assembly GCF_057809135.1. Lineage (NCBI taxonomy): Bacteria > Pseudomonadati > Bacteroidota > Flavobacteriia > Flavobacteriales > Weeksellaceae > Chryseobacterium > Chryseobacterium sp. FG46. The sequence goes on from NZ_JBMDJJ010000013.1 coordinate 94,914, forward strand.
TTCATATCCAGCTCACGCCTTTCATCGTTGAGGTTCATAATATCATTCACAATCTGGTTCGCATGTTTCAGATTGTCAGAAACCATAAGCTCCACCGCTGCTTTACCATGGGAAATTCTTCCGGCAGCATTAATTTTTGGAGCGATTTCAAAAACGATATTGGAAATTTCAAAATGAGAAAGCTTATCCTCAGGAATCAATAATCTTAAACCAAGATTTCTGGTCTTTCTGAGGGTTTTTAATCCCATTTTAGCCAGAACCCTGTTTTCTCCTGTCATGGAAACAATATCGGCAGCAATGGAGATCGCCAGAAGATCTGTCAATTCAAATAATTCTGCTTCCGGTAATTTATAAATGGTATTAAGTCCCTGGCAGAGCTTAAAACCAACACCACATCCTGAAAGTTCTTTGAAAGGATATCGGCAGTCACTTCTTTTAGGGTCAAGCACAGCCGCTGCGTTAGGAATTTCATCACCTGGAAGGTGGTGATCACAGATAATAAAATCTATCCCAAGATTGCTGGCATAGTTGATCATATCAAGTGCCTTGATTCCACAGTCCAGAGCGATAATTAATGAAAAACCATTTTCTTTGGCAAAATCAATTCCTTCAGTAGAAATTCCATACCCTTCAGAATTCCTGTCCGGGATATAATAGTCCAGATATTTTTTCTCAACAATCTTGCTGAGGTAAAGATACATCAGGGCAACCGCTGTGGTTCCGTCCACATCATAGTCACCATATACCAATATTTTTTCACCATTTTCAATGGCGGTGGCAATACGCTCTACAGCTTTTTGCATATCTGCCATTAAAAACGGGTTGTGGATATCGTTGAGGTTTGGTTTGAAGAATTCTCTGGCCTTTTGATAATTGTCAATTCCCCTTAGAACGAGGATTTTAGATTCAAAAGTACCAAAACCAAGTGACGAACTTAGTCTGTCCACAACTTCCTCATCGGGTTCAGGCTTGTAAATCCATTTTTGACTCATTTCACAAAAATAAGGAAAAAAAATAGCATTCTATGAAGAACTGAAACGAAGTTTTGACATAATCACTGTTAAAATAGGACTGCCTTCGTGTTCCAAATTTTAAATGACTATGAAATGAGTTACTCTATGCCTTCTTTACTGGAGGCTGTGTATTCAATCAATATAAAGAAAATTAACCTCGGAAAAGCAGCAGGAATGGTTCCAAATGGTGTGGGAGATTTTACATTTACCAACGAAGATGACAATTAAATTATCCAGAGAATCATTAGACTGTATGGGTAAAAATAATTCTGTAGCAGGAACTAAAGATCGATACGATGTAAGACTGAACAAACTGTTCGGAAAACACCAATTTCAGGATGGTCCAAATTTGAATTATCAAGTTAAAAAATAAAGATATCAATACGTTATCTGCATTAATGGATATGATCACTAATAATGAATTGCTTGCTGTAATCAGGCGTGAAATCTGGTACGTAAAGATCCGGGAAAATTTACTCTGCCTACAGCAAAATTGACGAAATAATTATTTTATTTATTTACACGAAAAAACCTCAATACATTGTTTTGAGGTTTTTTATATAAATTTTAATGTTGTTCAGATTAAGAATACATTTTTTCTCTTAATTCTTTTACCTTTTTATCAGCAAGGTATTCGTCATAAGTCATTTCTCTATCGATGATTCCGGAAGGAGTCAGTTCAATAATTCTGTTACAGACTGTTGAAAGCATTTCGTGGTCATGGGATGCCAGTAAAAGATTTCCTTTGAAGTTAGATAAAGAGTTGTTCAAAGTAGTGATACTCTCAAGGTCTAAGTGGTTGGTAGGTTCATCTAATAAAAGAACATTTGCTTTTTGAAGCATCATTCTACTGAACATACATCTCATTTTTTCACCTCCTGAAAGTACTTTACAGGATTTCAGCGCTTCATCCCCTGAGAATAGCATTCTTCCCAGGAATCCTCTTACGAATTCTTCGTGACGTTCTTCGTCGTTCTTTGTAAACTGTCTCAACCAGTCAACCAAACTCAGGTCTTCCTGGAAGAAATTGGTGTTATCCAATGGCATGTGAGACTGGTTGGTCGTTACTCCCCATGCAACCGTACCTTTGTCCGCTTCTACATTTCCGGCAAGAATTTCGAAGAATTCTGTGATGGCTAAAGAGTTTTTGGAAAGTACAGCTACTTTATCTCCTTTTTTAAGATTTAAATCAATATTAGAGAATAATAATTCTCCGTCTTTTGTTTTCTCAAGACCTTTTACATCTAAAATCTGATCTCCAGCTTCTCTCTCCATCTCGAAAATAATAGCAGGATATCTTCTGGAAGAAGGCTTAATATCGTCAATATTTAATTTGTCGATCATCTTCTTTCTTGCAGTTGCCTGTTTTGCCTTAGCAACGTTAGAACTGAATCTTGCAATGAAGTCCTGAAGTTCTTTTTTCTTCTCTTCAGCTTTCTTGTTGGCCTGAGCTCTTTGTCTTGTTGCCAATTGAGAAGCCTGATACCAGAAAGAGTAGTTCCCTGTATATAGGTTAAGCTTAGAATAATCCAGGTCACCGATGTGTGTACAAACCGTGTCAAGGAAGTGACGGTCGTGAGATACAACGATTACTGTGTTTTCATAGTCAGCAAGGAAGTCTTCAAGCCATGAGATGGTGTCAATATCAAGGTCGTTGGTAGGCTCATCCAGAATCAATACATCAGGATTTCCGAAAAGTGCCTGAGCCAAAAGAACTTTTACTTTGTCTTTGTTCTCAAGTTCACTCATTAACTGCCAGTGCATGTCATCCGTAATTCCTACGTTAGAAAGCATGGTCTGAGCATCAGATTCTGCAGTCCATCCACCCATTTCGTCATAAATTACACCTAGTTCCCCGGCTTTAATACCGTCTTCGTCAGAGAAATCTTCTTTTGCGTATAACGCATCCATTTCCTCTTTTATCTCAAATAATTTCTTATTACCTCTTAAAACAGCTTCAAGAACAGTAAACTGATCGTAAGCAAAGTGATCCTGTTCCAAAACTGACATTCTTTTCCCTGGTTCCAGAGATACATGTCCTGTTGTAGGATCCTGCTTTCCTGTTAGTATTTTCAGGAATGTAGACTTTCCCGCACCGTTTGCTCCGATGATTCCGTAGCAGTTTCCTTTGGTAAACATAATATTTACCTCGTCAAAAAGAACTCTTTTCCCGAATTGTAAAGATAAGTTAGATACTGTTAACATATAGTTTTGTAAATTTGGCGCAAAAATACGAAAAGAATTTGGGTATTTTGTAATAATATAATAGTCAAGTTTTTAAATGTATGGTATTTTTTATATATTTCATTAACGAAATTTTAAAATGATGAAGATTGAGAAAACAGTTAGTATATTAAATAAAAGAGCCCGTTTTGAATATGAAATTCTGGAAGAATATGAAGCCGGAATGGTTTTGACGGGTACAGAAATAAAATCTTTACGTTCTTCCAAAGCATCTATCACAGAATCCTTCTGTCAGTTTATTGATGGGGAATTGTACATCATCAACATGATGATTGATGAGTATAAATTGGGAACTTTTTACAATCATAAAACAAAAAGGGAACGGAAATTGCTCTTGCACAAAAAAGAATTACAAAAACTTGAAAAAAAGTTAAAGGATGCCGGGAATACCATAGTACCTTTAAAATTATATATCACTGATCGAGGTAAAGCAAAGGTGCTGATAGCGCTTGGTAGAGGGAAAAAACTTTTCGATAAAAGAGAGGCGATAAAAGATAGAGAAAATAAACGGAACCTCGACAGAATATTAAAGAAAAGTTAAAAATCATTTGAAAAACTTTGTATATAAAGAAAAATTATATTTATTTTGCATTATCAATTATTTAATCATTTAATTCTATGAAAAATCTAAAATTAGGAATTTCAGCATTGGCGCTTACTGTTGCCTCTACTGTTTTCGCACAGACTACCAACAATCCGTGGTTAATCGGAGTTGGTGCTCATGCTGAAAACCACGTAGCAGCAAGAAGTAACTTCAGTAATACGTTCTCTGCTAACAATTTGACAAAAAGTATGTTCAATGTGAACAACTTTTCTATTACACCTCCACTATCTAAGCTAACTGTTGCTAGAAATATTGGTAAAGGTTTAGTAATTGACTGGCAAACTTCTGTTGGAAATGTTGAAAACAAAAGATTCAACATGGGGAAAGAATTTTTCCTAATGACAGGTCTTGGTTTCCAGGCTCACGCTGCAGGTCTTTTATGGAACGAAGAATCTTGGTTTGATCCATATTTAAGAGTTGGTGCTAACTACTTAAGACATGACTATACAGCTCTTACTTTCCCTAGAACATCTGTTGATGCTAACGGTAACCCGATTGAAAACGTTGTTAACGGTAAGGATGGTAACGAAAATGGTAAAGCTAACCACTTTACTGTGGCTACAGGTGCTGGTGCTAACTTCTGGGTAACTAAAAACTTTGGTCTTGGTGTTCAGGGTGATTATGTATCAACTCCAGGTGACCACTCTACAGTGGCTAATTTCTGGCAAGCTTCTGCTTCTATCTTATTCAGATTCGGAAACAGAGACAGAGATAAGGATGGTATCCTAGATAAAGATGACCTTTGTCCAGATACTCCAGGTTTACCAGAATTCCAAGGATGTCCTGATACTGACGGTGACGGAGTTCCAGATAAAGACGATCAATGTCCAGAAGTGGCTGGTCCGGTTGAAAACAACGGATGCCCTTGGCCAGATACTGACGGTGACGGTGTAATCGATAAAGATGATGCTTGTCCTACTGTAGCAGGTCCAAAAGAAAACAACGGTTGTCCTTGGCCGGATACAGATAATGACGGTATCTTAGATAAAGATGACGCTTGTCCTACTGTTCCAGGTCTTCCAGAATACAACGGATGTCCTAAACCAAAAGAAGTAACAGCTACTGATGTTGAGAAAAACCTTAAGAGCGTATACTTCGATTTCAACAAAGCTACAATCAAACCTGAATCTAAAGGAGCTTTAGATACTGCTTCTGAAATCATTAAGAAAGATGGAGGTAGATTCCTATTAGTTGGTGAAACTGACAAAAAAGGAAGCGATGCTTACAACTTGAAATTATCTAAAGAAAGAGCTGCTTCTGTAGTTGCTGCTTTAGATGCAAGAGGTGTAGATATCAACGTATTAAAATCAGTTGGTATTGGAGAGCAAAATGCTAAAGTTGCAGAATCTGCATCTGATGCTGAAAGACAAGCTGATAGAAAAGTAACTGTTAGATACATTGGTGATGACAGCGAATGGAACAAATATCAGAAATCTGATGTTGTTGCTCCAGCGAAAAAAGCTACCAAAAAAGCTACTAAAAAAGCTCCAGCTAAGAAAAAAGCTGCTGCTAAAAAGAAAAAATAATTAATTTTTCTAAATAATGAATACCTCCAATTTGATTGGAGGTATTTTTTTTTTGTTGACTTTTGAGTAATTTTGTTGGAAATTTAAAAATTAAAATGGGAAGAGCATTTGAATATAGAAAAGCTTCTAAAATGGCCAGATGGGATAAGATGGCCAAGACATTCTCTAAAATAGGAAAAGATATTGCACTGGCTGTAAAAGCGGGTGGTACGGATCCGGAATCCAATCCTGCGTTGAGAAGATGTATCCAAAACGCGAAAGGAGCTAATATGCCTAAGGATAATGTTGAAAGAGCTATTAAGAAAGCGAGTGGTGCAGACGCAGAAAACTATGAAGAAATCACTTATGAAGGTTATGGGCAAGGTGGTGTTGCCTTTTTTGTAGAATGTACTACAAACAATACCACAAGAACTGTAGCCAACGTAAGAGCTATTTTCAATAAGTTTGACGGAAATTTGGGTAAGAATGGTGAACTGGCATTTATCTTCGACAGAAAGGGAATTTTCACAATAGATTTAGCTCAAATCAAAATGGATTGGGATGATTTTGAAATGGAAATGATTGACGGAGGAGCAGAAGATGTAGAAAAAGATGAAGAAGAAGTGATGATTACCACTGCGTTTGAAGATTTCGGTTCTTTATCTCACAAATTGGATGCGCTGGGAATTGAAGCAAAAAGTGCGGAACTTCAAAGAATTCCAAATAATACAAAAGAAGTAAATGCAGAACAGTTCAAAGCGAATATGAAAATGCTTGAGCGTTTCGAAGAGGATGATGATGTGCAGAACGTTTATCACAATATGGAAATTACTGAAGAGCTGATGGACTCTTTATAAAAAATAATATAGCATTCATATACAGTTAATTTTCAATTAGTTTCTTTGTACAAAACTATGAAAAGAAACGTTGAATTAGTTGTAATATCGGATGTTCATTTGGGAACTTATGGATGTAAGGCTAAAGAATTGTTGAGATATCTCAATTCTATCCAGCCTAAAACTTTAGTTTTAAACGGTGATATTATTGATATCTGGCAGTTTAAAAAGTCTTACTTCCCTAAACCTCATTTGAAGGTAATCAGAAAGATACTTTCGTTGGCTACCAAAAACACAGATGTCTATTACATTACAGGCAATCATGATGAAATGTTCCGTAAGTTTACAGATTTTGAACTGGGAAAACTTAAAGTCTGTAATAAAATCTGTCTGAATATTGATCAGAAAAAAACCTGGATTTTTCACGGTGATGTTTTCGATGCATCCGTCCAGCATTCCAAATGGATCGCCAAACTCGGCGGAAAGGGTTATGATCTCCTTATTATTATCAATAATGTTGTAAATTGGTTTCTGGAAAAAATGGGTAAAGAGAAATACTCATTTTCCAAAAAGATCAAAAACAATGTGAAAAAAGCGGTAAAATATATCGGAGATTTTGAACTTACAGCTTCTGAGCTGGCCATTGACAACCAATATGATTATGTCGTTTGCGGACATATCCATCAACCACAGATTCGTGAGGTTGTTAATAAAAAAGGATCCTGTACTTATCTGAATTCAGGTGATTGGATAGAAAATCTTTCTGCTTTGGAATATCATGATAAACAATGGAGTATTTTTTATTATGATGAGCATAAACATTTACTGAAAGATGATGAAGCAGAAGAGATCCAGGAGATGGATAATTCAGCTCTTTTAAAAATTGTAACCAACTTTTCCTAAATGAAGATTTTGTATGCATTCCAGGGGACTGGAAACGGGCATGTCGCCAGAGCACAGGAAATTATTCCTCTTCTCAAAAAACATGCATCTGTGGATACCCTGATCAGTGGTCATCAATCGCAATTGAAGGCCGATTTTGATATTAATTTTCAATACAAAGGTATTTCTCTTCTCTATAATAAGACAGGAGGCTTATCTTACCGAAAAACATTTACCGAAAATAAATTCTTTGAAGCAGCTAAAACAATCAGAGAACTGGAATTGTCACAGTATGATTTAATTATTAATGATTATGAACCTCTGACAGGTTGGGCTTCCAAACTCAAAAAGCTGCCAATGATAGAACTCAGCCACCAGGCTTCCATGAGTTTTCCTGAAACACCCAAACCAAAGGAAAAAGATTTTCTGGGGGAAATGATTCTTAAATATTATGTTCCCAGCGAAAGAAAAATAGGATTCCATTTTGAAAATTATCATCCACAGATCAAAAAACCTGTCATCAGAAGAAAGATCAGAAATCTTACCCCTTACAAACAGGGATATTACCTTGTTTATCTTCCCAGTTTTGCAGATGAGAATATTATTAAGGTTTTGAGAAAAATTCCTGTAGAATGGAAGGTGTTTTCAAAATACAGCAAAGTACAGGTAAGGGTAAAAAATGTGGAAGTATTTCCTATTGATGAAACTCAGTATTTGAAATACTTTGAGGGCTGCGATGGGATTTTATGCAATGCAGGTTTTGAAAGTCCGGCAGAAGCATTGTTTATGGATAAGAAATTATTTGTGATTCCTATCCACAATCAATATGAACAGGAATGTAATGCATGTGCTCTGGATAAAATGGGAATTCCCAATTCAAAGGTGTTAAATCTTCATGAAATTATGGAGTGGGTAGCTTCCGATCATCATCTGAAAGTAGATTATCCGGATGATATTGAAGATATCCTGCTCAACGAAGTTTTAATTCTTTAAAAATATATCATCCACATCACTCATTCTCATCATGACAGATCTTGCATAAGAACAGTGAGGATATACTTTCCAATTGTTTTCTCTGGCAAATTTGATGGCTTCTTCCACTAAAAATTTTCCCATTCCTCTCCCTTCGAATTCAGGGTGTACCAATACAAAAGAGATAATGAATTTATGATCTTCAGGGAAAATTGTATAGGTAAGTCTCCCCACTTCTTTTGTTTCATTGTTTAAAGTAAGAACTCCGCCGTTTCCGGATTTATTGTTTTCAAATTTCATTGCAGTAAAAATTTATTATTATTGTTTTTCCAATATTTTTATACGCTTTGTAAGTTCCTGAATTTCTTTTTTCAGAAGGTTAATATATTCCTGCTGGTTTTGAAGAAGAAAATCTGGAACATTATATAAATAATTATTACTTCCAAAATAACTTCCTTCATTATTGTCAAAGTTATTAATAACCTGACTTGAAGAATCCTCTTCTTTTATATCTTCTACAGAGGTATCCAGCGCTTTAGCTATACGTTGCCATTCTTCATCTGAAATCTTAATTTCTCCCTTTTCCCTCCTTTGGTATTGTGATTGCGTCATATGCAGTATTTTGGCCATACTTTCCTGCGTGTATTCTTTGTCCTTTCGGGCTTTGATGAGTTTGTTTTTGATCATGCTTGTGTTTTTATGTTGATACAAATATAGTATTTTACGGATTAGATAGATATAAAAACAGTCATCCCTATATCGTTTTTATAGCTCGTGAGCGTTTGGTTTTTATTACTAAAAAATTATTATTTAATAATTATAATTAGTATTTATTGTCTGAAATCACATAAAATTCACATAAAAATCTGGTCTATAATTCAAACTTGCTTGATATATTTGAGATGTTAATAGTAACACAAAACAATCAAAAAAAATTATTATGAGAAAAATTAAATTACAAAAGGTGCATCTGCATGATGCAAAACCATTATCCAGAACAGAATTGAAAAACGTTTTTGGAGGTAATACTCCGACATCCCCAGGAAAGGATTGTGTTCTTAATTGGATTAAATGCCCCGGACAAGGACTTGCTAGGGTAGGTACTGCTCAACAAGGCTTAGTGTGTTGCTAATGTACTAGTATGAAAAAAATGTTAAAATACATTTTATTATTTTTTTCAACAGTCGTATTTTCTCAAAATACAACTGTCTTGTATGAATTGAAAAAGAAATGTAATGACATTTCTATAGGAGCTGTTGTTGACAAGAAGTATTACAAGGGATATACTACTTTAGTAGAAAATAAAGGAAAATATCCTCTTCAGGGTAAACTGAATTTAAAAGTTAACAATAAATTTCCGTTACCTTATTCTTTTATTTGTGGTAATAGCGACCAAAGTTTTAAGCCATCTGCTTTGTTTACTGTTTCTAAAGAAAAATTGAGATTCAAGCTAGATAGTATAGAGATGTTTATTCCGGTGTTGCCTTTAAGGGATAAAAGTTCAGTTTTACTTGATGATCAATATAAATTTAATGCTGCTTTTTCAAAATTATTGAATATTTTTTATAATAAAGAAGAGGACAATTTGAAATTTGAGTCGTTGTTAGTGAATTATTCTAAAGAGAATTCTACTAGCTATATGCTTTTTTGGACGTTAGTACAGCATTTTCAAATTAAAGGTTTCAGGGAAGCTTATATGAAATCGTTTAAGAATCTATCTTCTAAAATCAGAAATTCAGAGTACGGAAAAATGTTTTATAATGATTTGCTAAATTCTCTTAGTTTGTCTGAAAATTCTAGATTTCCTGATTTAAAATTTCAAAACAAAGCAATATTATCTTCTTTAGGAAAAAGTTATACCCTTGTGGAGTTTTGGTTTTCATATTGCGAACCATGTTTAGAAGAAATTCCTGTTTATAAAAAAATATATTCAAAATATAAAGATAAAGGCTTCGAAATACTTAGTGTTTCCACAGACAGGACTAAGGACATAGAAAAGTGGAAAAAAGTTATCAGGGAAGAAGAAATGAATTGGCCGCAATTATTAGATGAGAATGGGATTGAGTCAAAAAAAATTAGTATAACTACATTTCCCACTACATTTATTTTAGACTCCAATGGATACATTATTAAAAAAAATATCTCTTCTGAAGAACTGGAAAAGTTTTTAGAAATGAATCTGAAATAATTTTACCTTCGGCTTCCATTTTATTTAGATAGCTAATACTAAGTATTCCTTCCTATTTACATTAGACTTTGTTTTATGCTAAACAGTCTTACGATGAATATTTTATGATAAAATTTTCTCTAATATATTTTCGTTGGAATACTTATAATGGTGGCTTTTTATGTAATCTTATAACCTGGTTTTTAATGAAAAAAAACAAATTTTCTTTATTCTGATCATGTTTTATGTATGTCCATCTATAAAAGCACAATATATTCGTTTTATGTACGAATATAGATCAGTTCCTGATACTCTTCAGAAAGATAGTATCATTAAAGAAGTTATGTTTTTAGATGTGCTACCCAATAAAAAATCCATTTTCTATAATGGAAAAAGATTTATTTCAGATTCAATAATGAAAGCTGATGCTAAAAAAGGAGTGATTACAATGCCTGATAAAACTATCAGCACATACTATATAATCAAAAAAAATTACGCAGATTCAAAAACAACTATGGTTATTGACGATCTTTCGACAAACTTAAAATTTCTTGTTGATGAGAATATCAAATTGGACTGGAAAATCCTTACCGATAAGCAACTTATTAATGGATATACTTGTCAAAAAGCCACTGTAGCTTTTGGAGGAAGGTTTTGGTATGCTTGGTTTACCAACTATTTTCCATTTAACGATGGACCCTATAAATTTCAGGGGTTGCCTGGCTTAATCATAAAAATAGAGGAGTCTCAAAAATACCACAATTTTCAATTAGAAGGGGTAAAAAAAAATACTCAAAATTCACTGTATGAAGATAATATACAAGGTAATAAAAATATAAAAAGACTTAGCAAAGACAAATTCATAGCTTTCTACAGGGCATACCGAAAAGATCCTGCGAGAGAATTTAAACAAAAAGCAATGAATGGGATGATTTATTATGAATCTGATGAAAAAAGGCATGAGCATATTATAATGGTTGAAAAGCTAAGGGAAGAAAAAATTCTTCATGATAATAATATAATTGAAATAAATTGGATAAGATAAATGGTTGCAGATGAAATTTCTAGTAATACAAAATTGTAATGAGAAATCAGACAATAGTGTAGCACATGCGTAAATAATTCTATACCAGCATGTGTTGACGGAGCTTGACCAGTTCCATGTTAATTTGATAAATAGGTAAATGACCTGATTTTCCCCTTTCCTTTATACATTTCAAATAAATGAAAAATATTCTGTTTTTTCTCCTTATCATTATAAATATTAATGCTCAAAATAAGAGATTTATATATGACTATCAGTTTGTTTCCGATTCTACAAAGCACTCAGAAATAAAATCTGAAACCATGTATCTGGATATTGGGGCAAAAGGGTCTGTGTATTATAGCAGTAGTGCTTATGTGAATGATTCAACTATGATTGCTGATGCAAAACTGGGAAAAATGACTATGCCTGCTGAAGGAAAAATTAATGAGCGTGTATGCAAAAATTACCCTGATTATAAAACTTTTCTTTCTACAAAGTTCTATATAGAAAAATATAAAGTTTTAGACGAAAGGCAGCAAAATTGGAAAATACATAAAGAGAAGGATAAAATTAGCGGTTTTAATGTCCAAAAGGCCAGCCTGGATTTTGCGGGAAGAAAATGGATAGCTTGGTTTACCACAGAAATCCCAATTCAAGATGGACCTTATAAATTTCATGGATTACCTGGTTTAATATTGAAAATTGAAGATGAGACGAAAAGCCATTATTTTGTATTGAAGGGCATGAGGTCATTATCTAACAATACGGTTTATCCTAATATTGATCAATCGAAAAAAGAAATAGAAATTAATCAAAAAAAATATGTGAAGTTATTTAAAGAATACAGACAAGATCCTGTAAAAGATTTAAAACAGTTATTTAATGAAGGAAAAATGGTGAGTTATACTGACAGATCCGGAAATATAGTTACTCCTTCACAAATAATTAAAAATTTAGAATCTGAGCGCAAGAGGATGATTTTAAAGGACAATAATATTATAGAGCTTGACTTATTACAATAATTTTCTTTCAGTTATAGATAGGATAATTCAATCAGATTTTATTTTGAACAAACAGTAACAGTTGGAACTTAATATAATCCGATGGAGTTAGATGGTCGTTAAATACACAAAAAATGATATTCCTTTCGGCGCAACCAGATGACACTTACTTTATATGGCAGCTGGAAATACAACTGAGAAACTTTCGTTCCTTAGGAATTTTAAAAGAAAAAATTCATATTGTGATTGGTTACCATCCAATAGTAGGATTGAAGTCTGATTTTAAGGTGTTCATTCATAATAATAAGGATTTTGCTCTTTTTTTTCTTTATTCGGATACGAGGAAAAGGAAGAAATACCTTTCTTCCATAAGACCTCATTTGCTGAAAAAGCATTGGAAACAATTTCCATTTCTGGAAAATCATTATATTTTTTATCATGATTCTGATATTTTGTTAAGCAGGATTCCAGCTATTGATACAAATAATGCTATGAATTATGTTTCCGATACACGTTCTTACCTGAACTGCCAATATATCACCTCAAGAGCTGATACTGATCTTCTGTATAAAATGGCTGAGTTGGTAGGAATTACGGCAGAGGCAGTCTTTAGAAATGATGATCATGTGGGCGGGGCTCAATATGTTTTACACGATATATCCTCTGAATTTTGGGATAAGGTAGAGGAAGATTCTGAAAATATTTTTAATTTACTAACTGAGTATAATGCAAAAGAAAAGCAGAAAAAAATAGATCTTCCAGATTATCTGCCAAAAGAGATCCATGCATGGTATGCAGATATGTGGGCTGTACTATGGAATTTATGGTTTTTTAATAAAGTAGTCCGGATACATGAAGAAATGAATTTTTCATGGCCCACATATCCTATTGAATATTGGGAGATCAATCCAATTCTTCATTATGCAGGTGACCATGAAGATAAAAAACAATTTTTTTATAAGAGAGATTATGTACATTATGCTCCATGGTATGATGAAAACTTACATTTTATTCCTGATACAAACTGTAGTTTTCCCATTGTACAACTTATAAAACAAAGGAGAGAAGAGCTTGATAGTCAAAGATTAGAATTAAAGAATTTTGCATTTTATTTTATGGAAGATGTTGGAAAGAAATATTTTGATAAGTATTTTTTCACCAGAGAAAATCAGAATATCATTGAAATCTTCAATTCTATAATAATTCCTGAAAGTTTAGTAAAAGAGATAGATATTCTTTTAAAAGATGAAAGCTATACAGAAATACAATTTACTAAGGTTTATATGGTAGACGAACTCTTTACAGAAGCCTTTAAAAGAGTTCTGGATATTATGATTTTAGAACTAAATAAGGGGAAATTTTCCTTACATGATACAGGCTGGATTATAAAAGTTAAAGAAAGTTATAATACAACTCCTCTTACAATTACTAAGGAAATTTATCTTTTACAATGAATGTTGGTTTACTCAATGGCTTGTCAGGAGAAGCTCTCCGGCTATTTTTAAGTAAAGATAAAGCTTGTCATAAAAAAGGACAGGCGGTGCTGGACTTCATTGCTGAAAATATATTTTCTTGTGAAGATTATAGTTTTGAAAATGGGATTACAGGATTCGGCTGGCTAATCGCTTTTTTGCATCAGGAAAAATACTTACATATTAACAGTGATGAAATTTTAGAAGATGTGGATGATCAGATTTACAAAATGACACTTGCTGACCTTGGACAAGACGAACCAAGTATTGATCAGATATTAGGTTTAGTCAACTATTTTTTGATCAGATATAGGAATAACAATATAGGAGAAAATTATTACAGAAAATTTGCTCATTTGGAATGTTTAAATTTACTCTTCAATTATCTCATAAGTTATATTGAAAATTGTATTGGTGGTATCCATATCACTTTTTATGAATTTAACATTTGCTGTAAAATCTTACTGAAACTGGGATATAGTACTGAATATTTAAGCTTTAAAAATGTAAATGACCGGTTAATTGAATTTCATATTCATTTTATTCTTTTTTATGAAGCAAAAATCATAACATCCAATGACTTTGAAAAAGAAATATATATAGAAGGATTGCTGTACCTTCTTTTGTCTGCAGAACAAAAAAAATATGAAATTCTCGAGCAAAGACTCCTTTGTATAGGCAAAAAAGCAGGGGAATTATTCCTGCAGCATTTTATGTACAAAATATATTCTAAGAGAAAATTTGATTATTCTTTATTACAAAGTAAAAAATTATTCTTCATACTCACTAATTTAAAGATTCATTGTTGAATACCTGCTAATTATCTTTCCCCGTATAATAGTTATAATCTTTGATAATAACATTAATAAACTGCCTTTCCGTCATTTTAGTGGGATCTATTTCAAGCTTCAGAATGCTTTTAATTTTTTCAGACAGTTTACTGATGATCTGGCGGTCGTCTACTTTCAGAGCTTTGGTATAATTATCTTTGATGATTCTCATGTCGTTATCACTCAAAGCAATCACCTGAGGGAAAGAAGGAACATAATTTTCATGGATATTCTCCAGGATTGTATGAGAAATATTGATGTTGTTTTTTAGAGAAATAACAGCTGTTCCGGAAGCTATGTCGCCTAAACGCTGGTTGTTTTTAGAAACAATCATAGAAATAAGTCCTACTACTCCGGCAAATGAAACATCTACAATCCTGAAAACCCACCGGATCATATAATCGGCGAAGCTTGCCTGGTAACCGTCAATCTTCACAACTTTTATTTTCATGAGTTTTTTACCAGGAGTCTGACCTTCCATCAAGCTTTCCAATACAAGGGGATAAATATAAACAGGAAAGGTAAGGACAAGATATACAGCCTGTACTGACCAGCTGTCAAGCCCCTCTAAAAGATATCCCAAATCAAAAATATTGAAGAACAGATACAGGACAATTACCACGTAGGCAATCCTTATCAGAAGATCAATAATGAAGGCAAGCATCCTTTCTCCTACACCAGCAATATTAAAATTAATATTTACATTTTGTGAGGTATTTATCGCAATTTGAGACATATTTTTTATTATTTTAGCCTTAATAATTATGAGAGAAGTTTATTTTATTAAACAAAATAAAGAAAAATGGTTGGGAATCGAACAGGTTATTCAAGGGAAAATAAAAAAAAATCCTGATGACCTGTCTTCACTGTATATAAACCTGATCAACGATCTTTCTTTTGCCCAGACTTATTATCCCAAAAGCAATACTACCGTTTATCTGAACCATTTATCGGCCCAGATTTTTCAGAAAATTTATAAAACAAAAAGGGTAGAGGAGAACAGGCTGGTATACTTTTTCAAAACGGAAGTTCCGCTGCTGATGTATCAGTACCGGAGATATCTGATGTATGCGTTTCTCTTTTTCATTTTATTTACCTCAATAGGAGTACTTTCTGCTGTTTATGATAAAAGCTTTGTGAATATTATCCTGGGTGAAGGGTATGTTAATGAAACCGTTGAAAACATTAAAAACAATAACGCTGTAGGGGTTTATCAGAGCGGAAGTACCTGGGGAAGCACAATCGGGATTATTTTTAATAATATTCAGGTAGGAGCGAAGTTGTACATTTACGGTATTGCCGGAGGAGTGGGAACATTATTCGCTTTGCTTTCCAACAGTGTGATGCTGGGGGCTTTTCAATATTTTTTCTATGATTATGGTGCATTGAAAGAGAGTGCAAGAGGAATATGGCTTCATGGAGTCTTTGAAATTTTTGCCATGGTGGTGGAAGCAATGTGTGGATTGATTCTGGGAGCTTCTATCTTATTTCCGAGAACGTTTTCAAGATTCAATTCTTTTAAAAAAGGATTTAAAGATTCATTTAAAATATTTTTGAGTACGGTTCCTTTCACTATTTGTGCAGGGATTATAGAAGGATATGTCACCAGACACGCACTGAACATGCCTTTACTATTGAACCTTATCATTATTTTTGGCTCACTGGCAATTATTGGATACTACTATTTTGTGTATCCGTCTGTTGTTTACAAAAAAACTAATAAACACATCAATGATACAATTTTATAAAAAAAGAGATTTTGGAACTTTTATCAGTGATAGTTTCAATTTTTTCAAATTATACGGGAAGAATTATTTTAAAAACTATATTCTGATTAACGGCTTGCTTTTGATCTTAATGGTAACCGTTGTAATTTTCGGGTATAAAGAACTGTTTTCGCAGATATTCGGATCTAATCTTGGAGGAGAAACCTATTATTTTGAACAGTATTTTGCAGAAAATTCCGGAATGCTGATTACAGTAGGATTACTGACTTTCCTGCTTTTTATGATTCTGATGATTGTCAATTATCTGTATCCTGTTTTTTATTTAAAAAGAATTGCTCAGGGAGCAGAAAAGATAAAAGCGGATGAAATTCTTGGCGACTTTAAAAACAACGCTGGTAGAATTGTAAAGCTGTGCCTGGGAATGATCTTTATTGTTACTCCGGCAATTTTATTCGTGGTAGGTTTTTCTTATATCCTGATTTTTATTATTATCGGATTGTTTCTGATCCTGCTTCTCTACCCCACGATATTCAATTTTACTACATTTCTGATGTATGATTATTTTAATTCGGACCGAGGGTTCTGGGGAAGCTTGAGCTATGCTTTGCGTTCTCAGTTTTCTTACCCGAATGGAAGTGAAAAATCACCTTACTGGAAATATTGGGGATCTGCCTTTGTAATGTTTATTATCATTTACATGACAACATCTATATTCACATTCATTCCGATGATGTTTTTTTACGGATCACTTCTTACCTCTACACCGGACGGAAATTTTGAACAGAATCCTTTTACCGGAACTGCCGGAATCATTTTTTTTGTATTCTATGGAGTTTCCATGTTACTTTCATTTTTTCTATCCAACCTGATGTATGTGAATGCGGGATTAATGTATTATGACAGCAGAACAGATCTTCACCAGAAAGTAGAATTGGCAGAAATAGACACGATTGGAATCAATGAATAAAATTCTTTTTTTCATACTGCTTTTTTTCTCTCTTGGGCTGGTTCAGGCTCAGGATGATGCTCCGGTTTCTGATGATCTGGCAGATTCATTATATACAACCGGACATTACAGGAATATGCTGCGTGCAGATTCTGTACTGATGCAATATCCGGTATCGGAGAATGAGGTGTATCCCAAAACATTTAAAGAAAACATTCCGTCAAGATATAAAGGCAATGAGTTTGATTACTCCGTTTCAAAGCCGAGAGAATCTTTCTTTCAAAAACTGATGCGGAAGATCAATCAGATCATACAGGGAATCTTTGGAGATACAGCACTCACTAAGTCGGCGGAACTTACGACTGTTCTTATTCGTCTCTTTGCGATTATTCTTGTTGGGTTTCTGCTTTATTTCATCGTCAGATACATCATGGGAAAAGACGGGAAGTTTATTTTTGGTAAAAAGAATAAAAAGCTGGATCTTAATGTGCAGGAACTTCATGAGAATATCCATGAAATTAATTTTCCTGAAAGTATCGCGAAATTTGAACTTGCAGGGGATTACCGTTCTGCAGTCCGTTATCAGTTCCTGTTTATTCTTAAAAAGCTGAGTGATAAAAAACTGATCAACTGGAATCCGGAAAAAACCAATAAAGATTATACTGCAGAGTTAAAAGCTGCTCATCTGAAGAATGCTTTTTCTAACCTGTCTTATATTTTTGATTATGTCTGGTACGGAGAGTTCAATATTGATGAAGAGAACTATCGGAAATTTAAAAATCAGTATCTGGCATTTAAACCATAACAATAATAACCATGAATAAAACTTTCAAAACATATGCTGTAATTTTCGTCATTGTGATGATTGTTCTGGCATTGCTTGAAGTTAACAAAAAAGAAACAACAGACTGGCGGAAGAATTTTGATATCAACGAAAAGTCTCCCTTTGGATTGTTTGTTTTTAATAATGAAGCTAAAGATCTTTTTAAAAATAATATGAAAAAGATTGAGCAGATACCCTACGAATACTACAGCCAGCATAAAAAGTCTCCTCACAATATTGTAGTGATTGAAAATAATATTGACAAAGAGTCCTGGAATAAAATTCTGACTCAGGTATCTGAAGGCTCAGACGCATTTCTGATGGTGACCCGTATGCCTAAAGAAATTTCAGACAGTATCGGATATTACGATTCTGAGATCTCTTTTGAAGAAGAAAATGTATTGAAACTTACCGATAAAAAATTTCAGAATGATTTCATTAAGCTGGACAAATTCCCATCGGGTAGAGGGTTCTCATTCATTAAACCCAGAGTGGAAGTACTGGGAAAAACAGTAGAGAGAAAGAATACAGATCAGGCAAACTTTATCAAAGTAAAGTTTGGTAAGGGATACATCTATGCTCATGCGGAACCACTTTTTCTGACGAATTATTATCTTCTGAAACCCGGAAATATAAAATACGCTCAGGACGTGTTTTCATATCTTCAGGATAGGGAAACCCTATGGTTTGTCTCAAACAAAAGCTCTGAATCACGGTTTTTCATGAGATTTATATTGTCAAATCCGGCTTTAAAATATGCTTGGTGGACATTTTTAGGAGGCTTGATTCTTTTTATCTTCTTTAATGCAAAAAGAAAACAGAGAATAGTCCCTGTAATAGAACCATTGAGAAATACTTCCCTTGATTTTGTGAAAAGCATTGGAAATCTGTATCTTCAGGAAGGCGATTTCCATGATATGATGGCCAAGAAAGCTCAGTACTTTCTGAACAAAGTGAGAATGGATCTGTTGATAGATACCCAGCATTTAGATGAAGAATTTGCAAAAAAATTACATTTGAAAACCGGGAAAACCATGGAAATGATTAATGAAGCTATGGCACTTATCAAAAAAGCCCAGGACCCTTACGCCAGCGTAATGAAAGAAGATCTTACAAGGATCAATAAGCTCCTTGATGAAATACTTAAATAATATAACAATAGAATAACCTAACCATATAACAGTTTTTCAATGCTAAAATGTCTGTTCGTTAGAATACATATAATTGTAGATAGTCATTGTTAAACTAGCAAATTAAAATTATTATGGAAAACTTTGATAACCCCAATATAGAAAACCAAAGCGCTATCAACCTTAATAAACAGGAAGAACAATTTCAGTCGAGAATCGATATGATCGAACTTCGTGCAAGCCTGGAGAAAGTAAAATCTGAGATCGGAAAAGTGATCGTAGGACAGGAGAAGATGATTGAACATCTTTTGGCCGCGTTACTTTCCAACGGCCACGTTCTTATTGAAGGAGTTCCGGGAGTCGCGAAAACAATCACTGCAAAATTATTAGCCAAAACCATTGATGTAGGGTTTAGCAGAATTCAGTTTACACCGGATCTTATGCCCTCCGATATTCTGGGAACATCCGTATTCAATGTGAAAAACTCAGAATTTGAATTTAAAAAAGGACCTATCTTCTCCAACTTTATCCTGATTGATGAGATCAACAGATCGCCTGCCAAAACACAGTCTGCATTATTTGAAGTAATGGAAGAAAGACAGATCACAATGGACGGAACGCGTTATATTCTGGAAGAGCCTTTCCTGGTGATCGCTACTCAAAACCCGATTGAACATGAAGGAACGTATAGACTACCGGAAGCGCAGCTGGACCGTTTTCTATTCAAAATCAATGTAGGATATCCTAATCTTGAACAGGAAATTGCAATCATTAAAAATCAGCACGAAAGCAAAAAAGAGGATAAAACAGAAGGGATCAACCGCGTTATTACAGCTGAACAATTGAAAAACTATCAGCATCTGGCAAAAGAAATCATAGTGGAAAGCCAGCTGATGGAATATATTGCGAAAATTATCATCAACACAAGAGAAAACCAATTCTTATATCTGGGAGCTTCCCCAAGAGCTTCATTAGCACTTCTTACGGCATCAAAGGCATTTGCGGCATTACGAGGAAGAGATTTCGTAACTCCTGAAGATATTAAAGAAGCAAGCTACGCTGTTTTAAGGCACAGAGTAATCGTATCTCCGGAAAGAGAGATGGAAGGTCTTACCGCAGATGAAATTATCCGCCAGATTTTAGAAGGAATAGAAATACCGAGATAAGTTAGTAGAGAGAAGAGTTTGGATTATAATTCCTAAAACCTTTCATCTGCAACCTGCAACCCAACCCATGAAAAACTTATACATCAATACACGTTTCTTTTTTGCACTCATCGGAGTGGGGATTCTGTATGTCCTTGCATTTTTCTTTCCGGTACTGATGTGGACTGCCCATATCGTACTCCTGCTATGCTTTCTGGCCGCAATGGTAGATTTTTTGTTGATTTTTAATCAAAAAAATGCCTTACAGGTTCAAAGAATTCTGCCGGAAAAGCTTTCTAACGGAGATGAGAATTTTGTGAAAATTGATATTAAAAATAATTACAGCTTTACCATAACCACTAAAATTATTGATGAAATTCCGTTTCAGTTTCAGAAAAGAGATTTCTTGATTGAGAAACAGATTGCGTCCGGAGCCAATACATTTTTTCAATATTCATTAGAACCTAAGGAAAGAGGAGAATATCATTTCGGAGGTTTGAATGTGTATGCATCTTCACCATTGGGATTCGTCTCCAGAAGATTTATTTTCCAGAAAGATGCCATGCTTCCTTCTTATCCATCTTTTATTCATCTCAGAAAATATGAGCTGATGGCCATTCAGAGTGAATTTTTGTTAGGCGGAATCAAGAGAGTGAGAAAACTGGGACATACCATGGAATTTGAGCAGATCAAAGAATATGTACCAGGAGATGATATCAGAACGATCAACTGGAAAGCCACTTCCAAAACGAATCGTTTAATGGTTAACCAGTTTCAGGATGAAAAATCACAGCGTATTTTTATGCTGATTGATAAAGGAAGAACCATGAAAATGCCTTTCAACGGATTAAGCTTACTGGATTATTCCATCAATGCAACGATGGCATTATCGCATATTATTTTAAGAAAAGGAGACCGGGCCGGAATGATGACGTTTTCTAAAAAAGCGGAGAATAAAATTGCTGCCGATAACAAATCCGGACAGTTGAAGAAAATCTCTGAAGCTCTTTATAATATCAAAACAGATTTCTTCGAGAGTGATTTCAACCGTTTGTATCAGGACGTAAAATATTCCATCAATCAAAGAAGCTTGATTCTGCTTTTTACCAATTTTGAAACCCTGGATGGGCTGAACCGGCAGCTGAAATATCTTCGAGGAATTGCTAAAAACCACTTACTGGTAGTGGTATTCTTCAAAAATTCAGAACTGCAGACGTTGATCAACAAAAATCCTGAAAATATGCAGGAAATTTATGATGAAATTATTGCTGAAAAATTTGAATTTGAAAAGAAACTGATCATCCAGGAACTTCGTAAATACGGAATTTATACCGTATATACCCTTCCTGAAAATTTGAATATCGATGTTATCAATAAATATCTGGAGATAAAAGCGAGAGGAATTTTATAAAATATTTTAAATACAAATCAAAAAATAAAATGGAACTAAAAGAAAAGGCAGGTGCGCTGTTGAAAATAGCTGCCTTAAATGAAGGTGCAAAAGAATATATTCTTAACAATCCTGAGCTCTTTAAACTCTTACTGAAAGCAGCTAAAAGATATATAGGAGGCGAAAAAATGGAAGAAGCTATTGCTACTGCTAAAAGAATTAATGATAAAGGACTTCCAACTTCACTAGAGTTTATGGGAGAAAGTACCCGTTCCGTGGAAGAATCAGAATCAGTAACTCAACATTTTTTTGATTTGATTAATAAAGTGAAAGAAGAGAATATCAATTCTATTATTTCTTTGGATTTATCACATATAGGTCTTGCTATTGATAAGGATCTTGCTTATAATAATTTAATGTCATTAGCAGAATCAGCTTACAAAAAAGATATTGAAATAGTGATTAGCGCAGAGGGTATTGATAGAACTGATGATATTATTAATACCTTTTGTAAAATATCGCCTGATTTTCCAAATGTTGGAATTACCCTTCAGGCATATTTAAACCGTACTCCAAAAGACCTTGAACGGATATTGAATGAAACACAAGGAAAAATAAGAATTGTAAAAGGTGCTTTTGCTGTTCCTCCGGGACATGCTGTAGAGAGAGGAAAACATTTAGACGATTTATATATTAAATATATTGAAACTCTTTTCCTTAAAAACAGAAAATGTTCTGTTGCTACCCATCATTATATCGTTCAAAATAGAGTTAAAGAGCTTATTGACCAATATGACATTCCAAAATCTATGTATGAATTTGAAATGTTACTGGGAATACAGGAAGACCTGTTGAACGAAATCTATAAAGAAGGTTACCCGTGCAGGCAGTATATTGTGTATGGTGATGAATGGTATCTGTACATGTGTAACCGCATTGCAGAAAATCCGGATAATCTTTTTCAGGCTATGGTTGATATCATGTCTTAGCCTGAGGTTTACTCCATAAAGTTTTTTATATTTGAATAAGAATATAAAAAGAAATCTGAAATATAAACCCGTACAATGAAAATTACACTCAACAGAATAAACGACGATTTTTTATTTGAATGTACAAACTCACAAGGAAATTCTATCCTTTTAGATAATACTTCCCAGCCGGGAGCCAAAGGAGTTTCCCCAATGGAAAGTGTACTGATGGCTGTGGCAGGATGCAGCGGAATTGATGTGGTGTCTATTCTGAAGAAGCAACGTCAGGAAATTAAAAGCTTTCAGGCAGAGGTAGAAGGAGAAAGAGTGCAGGTAGAAGATGCGAAACCTTTTAAATCGATTAACGTTAAGTTCCTTTTGGAAGGAGAAATTGATCCTAAAAAAGCATTAAAAGCTGCAGAACTTTCTTTTGAAAAATACTGCTCTGTATCAAAAACGTTAGAACCGAATGTAGAAATCGGATACGAAGTGTATGTGAACGGAGAAAAAATTTAATCTCTCACATAGAATAGCAAAAGCCGGATGAAACATCCGGCTTTTATATTACTCATTACCAATTACTCATTGCTTATTAAAAGGTGAGTCTTGGTTTTATCAGTTTCGCCACAGTGGCTGTCCATCCCGTTTGGTGGGAAGCCCCTACGCCACGGCCGTTATCTCCATGGAAATACTCAAAGAAGGTAATATAATCTCTGAAATGTTCATCATAATTGAATTTCGGATTCCCTCCGTTGAAAGCCCTTTGCCCGTGTTCATCTTTTAAAAATAAAGAACAAAGTCTTTTGCTTATGTTCTGAGCTACTTCATCAAGGTTTCTCTTGTCGCCGCTGCCTGTTGGAAGTTCTACTTTCAGGCTGTTTCCATAATAATAATGAAAACGCTGAAGACTTTCCACAATCAGAAAATTGATGGGAAACCAAATGGGGCCGCGCCAGTTGCTGTTTCCGCCAAACATACGGCTGTCACTTTCTGCGGGTGTATAGTAGACCATATTTTCCGTTCCATGCACAGAAAATACAAAAGGATTTTCTTCATATACTTTGGACATCGCACGGATTCCGTAAGAACTCAGGAACTCTTTTTCATCAAGCATTCTGGACAGGACCTTTGTCAGTCTGTTTTTGCGGAGGATACTCATAAGGTGTTTTCGTCCTTGTCCTTCCTCATCCCAGTGAGAAACCAGTTTGGTCAACTCCGGCTTGTTCTTTAAGATCCATTCCATCCGGGTTCTGAAATTCGGCATCTTTTCCAATAAATGATGATCTACAATTTCAACGGCAAACATAGGAATCAGGCCTACGATACTTCTTAATCTTAAAGAAACGCTTTCCCCATTACCAAGCTGCAATACATCATAGAAGAATCCGTCTTCTTCATTCCAGAGACCTTTTGTGCCTTCGCCCAGATTTTCCATAGCCTCGGCGATATAAAGATAATGCTCAAAAAACTTGATCGCCATATCTTCATATACCTGGTAATACTGGGCAAGTTCCATCGCAATACGCATCATATTCAGTGCATACATCGCCATCCAGCTTGTTCCGTCTGCCTGTTCAAGGTGCTGGCCGTCCTTTAGTTCCATATTCCGGTCGAAAGCTCCGATATTATCAAGCCCAAGGAAACCACCGCCAAAGATGTTTTTCCCGTTTTTATCCTTCCGGTTCACCCACCATGTGAAATTAAGCAGCAATTTCTGGAAGACTTTTTCTAAAAATAATAAATCCGGCTTTCCGTTATTTTTTTCATCAATTTTAAAAACCCGGAAGCATGACCATGCGTGTACAGGAGGATTCACATCACTCATATTCCATTCATAGGCAGGAAGCTGTCCGTTGGGATGCATGTACCATTCTTTTGTAAGCAGCAAAAGCTGTCCCTTGGCAAATTCCGCATCAATGATGGAAAAAGGTACACAGTGAAAGGCCAGATCCCATGTAGCATACCACGGATATTCCCATTTATCAGGCATGGAAATAATATCCTTATTATGGAGATGATTCCATTCTGTATTTCTTACATATTCGTTGAAATTTCTTGGTGCTTCAAAGTTGGGATCACCTTTCAGCCATTTTCCGATATTATAATGGTAGAACTGTTTATTCCAGAGAAGCCCGGCAAAAGCCTGTCGCTGAACATTTCTTTCATCTTCGTTTACAGTGTCATTCTGAATTTCTTTATAAAATTCTTCAGCTTCAGCCTGTCGCGTATTGAAAATGGTATCAAAGTTTTCAAAAGGCTCATCGGCCTCTTCAGGGCACAATCTGAATTCAAAAACTTTTGATTCTCCGGCTCCGATAAGCTCATCAATCAGAAAAGAAGCTTTTGTCCCCTTTTTTTCGGGATTTACTGTATTTGCTTTATGAATAATATAGTGGTTGATTCCGTCTTTGAAATAAGTGTTTTCAACTGCGGGAGCTCCGTAAAGTTTAGACGTATTGGTTTCATTATCACAAAATACACTTTCGGCGTTTAAATTCCGGGAATAGAATTTTTTGATCGAAATGCTGTCATGTCCAATGTTAATACTTCCGTCGGGAGATGCATTGATTTCTCCTTTATAAGTATTGTATCCCCACTTCCAGTTGTTTCTGAACCATACAGTCGGAGCTACCAGAATAGGAGCTTCATGCTGACTTCGGTTGCATACTGTTACTCTGGCAAGAATATCATTGTGATCGGCTTTGCAGTATTCAATGAAAATATCAAAATATTCATCATTATCGAAAATTCCGGTATCGAAAATCTCATATTCCGGTTGCTTTTTGCTGCGTCTTCCGTTTTCTGCAACAAGCTCATCGTAAGGAAATTCATTAATTGGATATTTATACACCATTTTCATATAGCTGTGAGTAGGCGTATTATCCAGGTAATAAAAGATTTCTTTGATGTCTTCCCCATGGTTTCCCTGAGGATTGCTCAATCCGAAGAACCGTTCTTTTACCATTTTGTCCTTCTTGTTCCAGAACGAAAGAGCAAAACACAAAAGCTGTTTTACATCAGAAATTCCGGCAATGCCTTCTTCACCCCAGCGGTAGGCATAGCTTTCGGCATTATTATGATTGGTAAAGTTCCAGGCATTCCCGTTCGGGCTATAATCTTCGCGTACATTTCCCCACTGCCGGTTGCTTACATAAGGTCCCCAGTTTTTCCATTTGGTATCTTGTAATCTATCTTTTTCAGCGGTCATATCTCATCATTTTTCCACACGAAGTTAGTTTTTTTGACAAGTAATTCCAATTTTTTTCATCTGAAGAATTATTAATATGGCCTTGAAATACTTGTGTTTAAGGGCTTTTTAAAATATTAAAATATTTTTTTTTTGAAATTAAAAGAAAAGAACTACCTTTGCATCATTCGTTCATTCAAATATTGAAAATGTTATCAAGAAAGGTTGAGGGATTAGACCCTATGAAACCTTAGCAACCCTTTGTGCAAGCAAAGAAGGTGCTACGTTCTACCAAAGTATTTTGGACAGATAACTTACTGAAGTTCTTTTCAGCCATTTCCTGTGGCATTTTCAATTGTATTAAAATTTAATAGAATTGAAAACAGAACTAAACTATATTAATCTTTCGTATCAAACAAATTCCCAAAAGGAATACCATATCCCGTTAAGCTATCAGCTTTTTGGGAAAGATCTGTTTACAGCCCCTGTCATTTTAATCAACCATGCCCTTACCGGAAACTCAAATGTATCCGGAGATAAAGGCTGGTGGAAACAGCTGGTAGGAGAAAACCAGATTGTTGATACCGATCAATACACTGTTCTGTGTTTCAATATACCCGGAAACGGATATGATGATTTTTTAATTGAAGACTATGAAGACTTCACCCCTTCAGATATCGCCGCAATATTTCTGAAAGGACTTGAAGCATTACATATCAAAAACTTATATGCCATTATCGGAGGCTCTCTGGGAGGAGGGATTGCCTGGGAAATGCTTGCCAAGCAGCCGAATCTTGCAGAAATATTTATTCCCATAGCCTGTGATTACAGAACACACGACTGGCTTCATGCGCAGTGTCTGGTTCAGAAATTTTTATTGAATGATAAAGAAGAACCATTACAGAAAGCGAGAATTCATGCCATGCTGTGTTACAGAACTCCACAGTCACTCAATGACAGATTTCAAAACCAATATAACCAGGAAAAACAACGCCTGGAATCAGAAGACTGGTTGGTTTATCATGGTAATGCACTGAACGAGAGGTTTAGTTTAAAAGCATACAAGCTGATGAATCATCTCTTAATGAATATAAACGTTGCTGAAAAAGCACTGGAGAACATACAGGCACGAATGCACATGATCTCAGTAGATACAGACTTATTCTTCCCGGCTTCTGAAATCCGGATGTGTTTTGAAAACTTAAAAGAGAAAAATAAGAATGTTTCTTATCACGAGATCCAATCTATACACGGGCATGATGCCTTCCTAATGGAATATCAACAATTAAATAATATCATTAAAAACATTTTACAGAAGTAATGAAAAATGCTAACGAAATAAAATTTTTGAAGAACAGATCAATCATCAAATTTGAAGGAGAAGATTTCCTGGGAGAAATCGGGATTGACGGACGTATTTTTAAAGCGCTTACTTTAGCGCGTATCAGTGTAGGCGTAATTTCTCAACAGGCCATAGAAAACGGAATTTCTATTCTGGTCCAGGAAAATGATGCAGAAAAAGCAGTGGCTTGTCTTATTGATGAATTTGAAGCAGAAAGAAAATCAGGAAAAGTTTCCCAGATCTATAGTATCAATAAAGTTTCTGTGATTGGTTTTGTAGCAGAAGATTTCAATAAAGTCTTTGCTGAGCTGGCAAGAAATAATGTTTTTCCATTGCTTTTAAATCAGGTGGCAGGAGAAAACAGAGTCAACATTGTAGTGACTTCTTCACAGGATGAAAAAACAAAAAATATCATAGAATCTGAAATTTTCAAAAAACCAAAGACGGTTCATCTGGCAATTATTGGTCACGGAAACGTAGGAAAAACACTGATAGAACAAGTTCTTGAATCAGCAGAAGAAATTAAAAAACGTAAAAAAATTGATCTTAAAGTGGTAGCAGTAGCCAACTCTAAGAAAATTGCCTTCAATAAAAAAGGATTTGATGCCAATTGGAAAGATGAGGTTTTAACAGCAGAACATCCATCGAATGTAGAAGAACTGATTAATTTCTCGAACGAAAATCAACTGGAAAACCTGATCGTTGTAGATAACACAGCCAGCAAAGATTTTGTTAAAAACTATCATGCTTTGGCAGAAAACGGATTTGATCTCGTTTCTTCCAACAAAATTTTTAATACGCTTCCCATTGAGGAATACAGAAAACTAAGATATACGTTGAGCAAAAACAACAGACGTTATCTGTATGAAACCAATGTTGGTGCAGGTCTTCCGTTAATTGATACAATCAAATTATTACACCTTTCAGGAGAGAATATTACAAGAATTAAAGGCGTATTCTCAGGAACATTGAGTTATGTTTTCAATAATTTTTCTTTGAGAGACGATAAATTCTCAACCATCATCAACGAAGCTCTGGAAAAAGGATACACAGAACCGGATCCAAGAGAAGACTTATCAGGAAATGATGTAGCCAGAAAACTATTGATTCTTGCGAGAGAATTAGACTTAATCAATGAATTCGGAGATATCAATATCCAAAATCTGGTTCCGGAAAACTTATTGGAGGTTTCAAAATCAGAATTCCTTTCAAGACTTGAAGAACTGGATGATGAATACCAGAAGATAAAAGAGAATCAGGAATCTGGACACGTATTGAGATATGTAGGTGATCTGCACGGTGATCTGCAGACAGATAAAGGCGAGTTGGATGTGAAACTGATTTCAGTTCCTGCAACTTCCGCTTTAGGTCAGTTAAAAGGTTCAGATTCAATCTTTGAAATCTATACGGAAAGCTACGGAGAAAACCCAATTGTTATCATGGGAGCGGGAGCTGGTGCACAGGTAACAGCAAGAGGTGTATTCGGGGATATTTTAAGAGTAAGTGAAACAAAATAAAACTTAATATAACAGGGTAATCATTACTGCAGTTGTCATTCTGAGCATCGCGAAGAATCTGATGGTTACACTGCTAAATTGACAAATTAAAACTATATGGAAAATTTTGAAACATCAGCAATAAGAACCCAGACGGAAAGATCTCAGTTTGATGAGCATTCTACGCCATTATATCTTACTTCCAGTTTTATATTTCAGGATGCGGAAGATATGAGAGCCAGCTTTGCTGAAGAAAAACCTAAAAACCTATACAGCCGTTTCTCTAATCCCAATGTAACAGAGTTTACAGAGAAGATCGCTAAAATGGAAGGTGCAGAAGCAGGATATGCCTTTGCAACGGGGATGGCTGCCATCTATTCTACATTTGCTGCCTTATTGAACGCCGGAGATCATATCGTAAGCTGTCAGTCTGTATTCGGGTCTACACATACCTTGTTTACCAAGTATTTCCCGAAATGGAATATTGAAACCTCTTATTTCAAAGCTGGAGATGCGGAAAATGTTGAACAATACATTAAACCCAATACAAAGATCTTATATCTTGAAACACCTACCAATCCGGCTATTGAAATTCTGGATCTTGAGTTTTTCGGACAGATCGCTAAAAAGTATAATCTTATTTTTATTGTAGATAACTGTTTTGCAACACCTTATCTTCAGCAGCCAATCAAATACGGTGCAGATATTGTGGTACACTCAGCTACGAAACTGATTGACGGACAGGGAAGAGTTTTAGGAGGAATAGCCGTAGGAAAAGAAGACCTGATCAGAGAAATTTATCTTTTCGCAAGAAATACAGGACCTGCATTATCTCCTTTTAATGCCTGGGTATTATCCAAAAGTTTAGAAACATTGGCAATCCGTGTAGAAAAGCACTGTGAAAATGCTTTGAAGGTGGCCGAATTTTTAGAAAGCCATCCTAATGTGGAATTAGTTAAATATCCATTCCTGAAATCCCATCCAAATTATGAAGTAGCCAAAAAGCAGATGAAGTTGGGAGGAAACATCGTAGCATTTGAAATAAAAGGAGGAATAGAAGGAGGACGAAACTTTTTAGATAAGATACAAATGTGTTCGCTGTCTGCCAACTTAGGCGATACAAGAACGATCGTTACGCACCCGGCATCCACTACGCACTCCAAGCTTTCTGACGAAGAAAGAAATGAAGTAGGGATTACTGCAGGGTTGGTTCGTTGCTCAGTAGGGCTGGAAAATGTGGAGGATGTCATTGCAGATTTGAAACAGGCTTTAGATTAGTTAATCGTTAACAGTTTATAAGAGCTCAATGAATAGGGATTACACAGAATTAGCAATTTGGAGAGAAGGGAAAAAGTTGGTGCATTTAACTTATGCTCTTACTGCAAATTTTCCTAGAAAAGAGGTATTGGCTTTAACGGGTCCAATAAGAAGAATGGCAACTTCAGTTTCGTTGAATATA
Organism: Chryseobacterium sp. FG46; assembly: GCF_057809135.1. Lineage (NCBI taxonomy): Bacteria > Pseudomonadati > Bacteroidota > Flavobacteriia > Flavobacteriales > Weeksellaceae > Chryseobacterium > Chryseobacterium sp. FG46. Next base: position 125,080 of record NZ_JBMDJJ010000013.1, read on the forward strand.
ACGGAAGGAAGTAGAAGAGAGGCTTCAGAAGATACTTTACAGTTTCTGCATATTGCCGGGAAATCTCTCTGTAAACTGGAAACTCAATTCCATTTTGCTTCAGACCGGCATTATATTTCTAAAGAAGATTTTGAAATCATTAATAAACAAATCCTCTTATGCAAAAAACTGGTCAGCGGATTTATAAACTATTACAAATTGATAGAAAATGAAAAATTCAGAACAATTATATAAAGCGCTATCTGAAAGAATTTTGATTCTTGACGGTGCCATGGGAACCATGCTTCAAAGATACAAATTTGAAGAAGAAGACTATCGCGGGGAGCGTTTTAAAGACTGGGAACATCCTGTAAAAGGAAATAATGACCTGCTTTCTTTGTCTCAGCCTCAGGCGATTGAAGAAGTTCACAAGAAATACCTGGAAGCAGGAGCAGATATCATTGAAACCAATACGTTTTCAGGAACCACTATTGCAATGGCAGATTATCATATGGAAGAACTGGTATATGAACTGAACTATGAGTCAGCAAAAATTGCCAGAAAAGCCTGTGATGAGTATACTGCGAAAAATCCAGACAAACCGAGATTCGTAGCCGGATCTATAGGACCAACAAACAGAACAGCTAGTTTAAGTCCTGATGTGAATGATCCCGGATACAGAGCCATCACTTTTGAAGAACTGAGAGTGGCATACAAACAGCAGTGTGAAGCTTTGCTGGACGGAGGTTCAGATATCCTTCTGGTAGAAACCATCTTTGATACCCTGAATGCAAAAGCTGCCTTATTTGCGATTGATGAATTACAGGACGAAAGAGGAATAAAAATTCCAATCATGGTTTCAGGAACGATTACGGATGCTTCCGGAAGAACATTAAGTGGGCAGACGGCAGAAGCTTTCCTGATTTCGGTTTCCCACCTGAATTTATTAAGTGTAGGTTTCAATTGCGCGTTGGGAGCAGATCAGCTTACTCCTTATCTTGAAACACTGGCTCATAATTCAGAATTCTATGTCTCAGCATACCCGAATGCCGGTTTACCCAATGCCTTCGGAAAATATGATGAAACTCCCGAAGATATGGCAAGGCAGATCAAAGAATATGTGGAAAAAGGACTGATCAATATCATCGGAGGATGCTGCGGAACAACTCCAGAGCACATCAAAGCGATTGCTGACCTGGTAGAAAAATATGAACCAAGGAAATTGAAGAAATTTGTCTGATTTGATAGATTTTTTTAATTAAAATCAAGAATGAAGGCTGAATTATTAATATTAACTTTAAGTAAACCACAAAGTTAAAGATAATGGAAAAGCCGATTTACTTAAAAGATTCAGAGGATATCAGATTATTTAATGAGCTGAGAAAGAAAGTAAACCAAAGAGTAGAATCCATTTCTGAGAATAGAGATATCTACATTCAGATCAAAGCAGTTATTCTTCCAATGGTCTATATGGGTTTGTATTTTCTGGCTGTTTTGAATGCTGAAAAGCATTGGATCTATATTCTGAGTTTTGTTTTCATGGGAATTTCTTTGGTTTTGATTTATTTAAACTTAATCCACGAAGCGGCCCATAACAACATCTATAAAAGTAAAAGGCTCAACAGGCTGGTTCTTCATATTTTTGATTTTATAGGAGCTAATTCCTATATCTGGAAAAAAAGACATATCGCAAGCCATCATGCCTATCCTAATGTGGACGGATGGGATACGGATATTGAGCAGAGTGGATTACTTTTAATCGTACCGTGGATTAAAGCGAAAGGAGTACAGAAGTATCAGGACAAGTTCTTCTTTTTAGTATATCCGTTGTATTTGTTCAACTGGATGTTTATAAGAGACTTCAGAGACTTCTTTGATAAGGAAAGAGTGATTTTGAAAACCCAGGGAAAGATCCCCACCATTGAAAAAGTAAAAATGATAAGTTATAAACTGTTCTATTTCTTTTATCAGATTGTGGTTCCTGTAGTGCTCTTTAAAGTATCAATAGGATTGGCTTTAGGAGCGTGGTTTTTACAGGTGATATCAGCAAGTATTTTTGCATTGTTTGTTTTACTGCCTTTGCATCCGCTTCCTGATAATGCCTTTCCAACATTAAATAAAGGGAATGGTCTTCCATTCAGCTGGCTTCGCCATCAGTTTGAAGTGACCAATGATTTAAAAGAAAATAACTGGCTGGTAAGAAATATGTTGGGAAATTTTAATTTTCATGTAGCCCATCATCTGTTCCCGAATTACAGTTATATGTATTACAACGAGATCACAGAGGAGATTGAGGAATTTGCTAGAGAACATGATTTAGCTTACAAAAGGTTTCCCCTGATTACAGCTTTAAGCAAGCACAGGGATTTATTGAGGCAGAATGCCCATAATGCCTACTATATTTTAGAAGAATAAAATGAAATATTTAAGATTATCAGGCCTTGAGCCTCTTATCATAACACCGGAGAGTAATTTCATCAACGTTGGTGAAAGGACTAATGTTGCCGGTTCCAAAAAGTTTCTAAGGCTGATTAAAGAGGAGAAATTCTCTGAAGCATTAGATATTGCCCGCCATCAGGTAGAAGGAGGCGCCCAGATTCTGGATGTCAATTTTGATGATGGTTTGATTGATGGAAAAGCTTCCATGATCAAATTCCTGAACTTAATTGCTTCCGAACCGGATATCGCAAGAATCCCGATCATGGTAGATTCTTCCAAATGGGAAATCCTTGAAGCAGGTCTTCAGGTAGCCCAGGGAAAATGTGTAGTGAATTCTATCAGCTTAAAAGAAGGCGAGGAAGAATTTATCAAACATGCCAAAGCCATCAAAAGATATGGAGCGGCAGTCATTGTAATGGCATTTGATGAGGTAGGTCAGGCTGACAGTTTTGAACGAAGAATTGAAATTTCAAAACGTTCCTATGATATCATGGTAAATCAGATTGGTTTCCCTGCAGAAGATATCATTTTCGACTTAAATATCTTTCCGGTGGCAACAGGAATGGATGAGCACAGAAGAAATGCCATCGACTTTATTGAAGCGACACGCTGGGTAAGACAAAATCTTCCTTATGCATCCGTAAGTGGAGGAGTGAGCAACGTCTCCTTCTCTTTCCGTGGAAATGATACCGTAAGAGAAGCCATGCACTCAGTATTCCTTTATCACGCCATTCAGGCAGGAATGAATATTGGTATTGTAAATCCTGCCATGCTGGAAGTGTATGATGAGATTAATAAAGAATTACTGGAGCTTGTAGAAGATGTAATTCTGGATAAAAGAGAAGATGCTACAGAAAGACTTCTCGACTATTCCGAAAAGCATAAATCAGTAAAGAAAGAAAAGACCGAAGATCTGGAATGGCGAAACAATCCATTACAGGAAAGAATTACGCACGCTTTGGTAAAAGGGATTGATCGTTTTATCGAAGAAGATGTAGAAGAAGCAAGACAATTAGCAGCAAAACCGCTTCATGTAATCGAAATTAATCTGATGACCGGAATGGGAGTCGTAGGAGATTTATTCGGAAGCGGGAAAATGTTCTTACCTCAGGTAGTGAAATCTGCGAGAGTAATGAAAAAAGCAGTGGCCTATTTACAACCTTACATTGAAGCAGAAAAAGACGGCTCGAAACCTGCCAATGGAAAAATATTAATGGCAACGGTAAAAGGAGACGTTCATGATATCGGTAAAAATATTGTGAGTGTTGTTTTGGGTTGCAATAACTATGAAATCGTAGACCTCGGTGTGATGGTTCCCGCTGAAAAGATTATCCAGACCGCTATTGCAGAAAAAGTAGATGTTATTGGATTAAGCGGACTGATTACACCAAGCTTGGATGAAATGGTATATATCGCTTCAGAATTAGAAAGACAAAATTTAGATTTTCCTTTGCTGATAGGTGGTGCAACAACTTCAAAAGCACATACCGCTGTGAAAATCGATTTAAAATATAAAAACGCTGTCGTTCACGTGAACGATGCTTCCAGAGCAGTAAACGTAGTAAGTTCATTGCTGGGTGACAGGAATAAAGAATATGTTTCAGATTTAAAGAATGACTATTCCGATTTCAGAGAAAAGTTCCTGAACAGGCAGGTAGATAAAGATTATGTTTCCATTGAAGAAGCAAGACAAAATAATTTTAAAATTGACTGGGAAAATGAAGAAATTTTCACACCCAATAATCTTGGAATAAAGGTAATAGAAAATCAGGATCTGAGAGAGCTTCTACCTTTTATCGACTGGTCTCCGTTCTTCAGAAGCTGGGATCTTCATGGGAAATACCCGAATATCTTAGAAGATGAGGTTGTAGGAGTTCAGGCAAAAGAACTTTTCAAAGATGCTCAGGTTATTCTGAATAGAATTCTTGATGAGAAACTTTTAACAGCAAAAGCCATCTTCGGAATCTTTAAAGCCAATTCCAATGAATCTGATGATATCCTGATTTTTGATGAAAATAATAATGAACTGGCCAAGTTTTTAACCTTAAGACAGCAGGCTCAGAGATCAAAAGGAAAAGACTACCTCGCTCTAAGTGATTTCATCGCACCTCAAAGCTCAGGGAAAACAGACTACATGGGAGCATTTTGTGTGACCACAGGTTTCGGAACTGATGAATTGGCAGAAGAATATGAAAAAGCCAATGATGATTACAATGCCATCATGGTAAAAGCTCTGGCAGACCGTTTTGCAGAAGCCTATGCCGAATTTTTACATAAAAAAGTCAGAACAGAATATTGGGGATATGCCAATCAGGAAAACTTAAGCAACGAAGAGCTTATTGCCGAAAAATATAAAGGAATCCGCCCCGCTCCGGGATATCCGGCCTGCCCGGACCACCTGGAAAAGAAAACCATATGGGATCTATTAAAAGTAGAAGAAAATACAGGCGTTTTCCTTACAGAAAGCCTTGCCATGTTCCCAACAGCATCCGTTTCCGGATATTATTTCGGAAGCCCGCATGCCAAATATTTCGGATTAGGAAAAATTACAGAAGACCAGCTTGAAGATTATGCAGCAAGAAGAGGTTGTAGCATTCAGGAAGCGAAAAAATGGTTATCACCCAATTTAGCAGATTAATATTGACATGAAGATAACAGAACACATTAAAAATGCAAATGGAAAAACTTTATTCTCCTTAGAAGTTGTTCCGCCACAGAAAGGAATCGGGATTGAAGACCTTTATACCAATATAGATCCTTTGATGGAATTTAAACCACCTTTCATTGACGTGACCACATCCAGAGAAGAATATATTTATCTGGACAAAGGAAATGGTCTTATGGAACGCCGTATTACAAGAATGCGCCCCGGAACACTGGGAATCTGTGCCGCTATTCAGCATAAATACAATGTAGATACAGTACCACATCTTCTTTGCGGAGGTTTTACAAAAGAAGAAACAGAATATCTTCTGGTAGATTGTATGTACCTCGGAATAGACAATGTAATGGCTTTAAGAGGAGATGCCATGAAAGGACATCAGTATTTCGAACCGACTCAGGGAGGTCATGCCAGTGCGATGGATCTTGTGGAGCAGATTAATAATCTGGGAAGAGGAAAATACCTTCATAACGAAGAACAGGTATGTGATGAATTGAACAAATTCTGCATCGGGGTTGCCGGATATCCCGAAAAGCATATGGAAGCCCCTTCCATGAATTATGACTTGAAGTGGCTGAAACAAAAAGTAGATGCCGGAGCAGATTATATCGTAACCCAAATGTTTTTTGACAATAAAAAGTATATTGAATTCGTTCAGAAAGCAAGAGAAATAGGTATCACAGTTCCGATTATTCCGGGAATCAAGCCTATTGCGACCAAGAAACACCTGAAAATCTTACCTCAGGTATTCAAAATAGATCTTCCCGAAGAACTGATCAATGAGGTAGAAAATGCGAAGAATAATGAAGCGGTAAAGCAGATCGGAGTAGAGTGGGCCATTGCTCAATGCAAAGAATTACTGGATTTTGGAGTTCCTGTTCTGCACTTCTACTCAATGGGGAAGAGTGATAATATTAAAAAAGTAGCCGGTGAGCTATTCTAATAAAAGTACCAAAATGAAGGAACCCCTGTGAATTTTCACAGGGGTTTATTTTTTTATTGATTTAAGAACTTAACCAGTTTAATGAGATCTTCTTCTTTATTGATTTTAATATTATTAGATTTTGCAAAATTTTCAATTGCATCCTTTTTTGCTGGAAAGGCCTCTGCGATATCTTTTACTTTCTTTGGTTTTTTAATATACCCTGACTCTGTTTTGATATAATAAACAGGATCTAATGTTTTAAAAAAAGCTGCTTTATCAGTTGCATATGAATTGGCTGCAGGAATAGCATCTTGAAATTTAACCTTTACTTTTTTGTAAAGCGGGATTTTACCATTAACTAATTCGAAAAAATATCCACTCAGGTCGTCATTAGTTTTTAATAATACCATCGTGCTTTTGGGCGATAAAATTTCAATTCTCGAAAACTGCTCTTCTTTAGGCAGTACTAATGGTTTACCTTCTTTCTGAAATTCTACTTCATCCTTATAGCTATTGTATCTTACAGATACCTTTTCAAAGTTTTCAGCTACTTTAGCAAGATGGAATTCTGCATTGTAATAAGGAGAACCTGCTATTTCATCATACTTTAATGCTCTCCCAAAGTTTTCTGATCGTACTCCGAATACTGCGTGATCCCCTCCAAGGCTATTTACAGATATTGTACTTGAATAGTTGGATGAGTAGTTGTTAGGTGTAAAGTCTTGTGCATATACAATGCATGAAGCAACCAGTAAGGCGCTTATAATTACTTTTCTCATTTTGTTAGTTTTATTTAAAGTTTTCAAAAGTTATTTTCAAAAATACGACTATTATTCTTAAAATAATTAAATTTTATTAATGTATTTAATTATAATATTTCATGTCTCTCAAATTCCTTACTCCTGTCAAACAAATACCGGTAAGTAGCCAGTTTTCGGGTAACAGTAGTATCAAGAGCCTCTGCAATTTTAATCATTTTTGGATTAAAATCACCAATCCACTGCAGCTCCGTAATCGTAAAATCCGTATGCTTTCTTAAATGCTGTGTTCCTTCCCAGATCATATACCCGTCAATCCCTTTCTTCTGCCATTCAGGAACCACACCGAATACGAGACCCACCATTTTTTCATTCTTTTTAAAACGCTTTAAAAACAAAAATTTGAGCTTTTCAAAAATTCCGAACTTTCCATTCAGATATTTAGACCATTGGTTAACGTCAGGAATATTGATCCACATCGCAATCGGTTTCTCATTTTCATAAACAAACCATGAAATATGTTCATTGATGATAGGTTTCATCGTCTTGAACATTTTCAGAACTTTTGCCTCTTCCAAATGCTTACCTTCCCCATGGGAAGCCCACGCTTTATTATAAACTTCTGTAAAGTCCTTTGCAAATTTCGGCAGATTATTCTTTTTTATAGGCTGAGCAGAAATGGCAGGATTTCTTCTGTTCTTTTCATGCGCAATGGTAAAGATCCTTGAAACTTCTGCGAAAACAGGTCTGGTAAAACAAAGCTGTTCAAAATAAATCTGAAATCCATAATTTTCAAAAAGATCCTTGTAATAAGGGAAGTTGTAATTCATTCCAAACAAAGGCTCTATAAAACCTTCAGTTAAAAGTCCCCAGAATTTATCCCGTTCCCCAAAATTGATAGGTCCGTCCATTGCCTCCATTCCTTTTTTCTGAAGCCAGTTTTTACAATAGCCAAAAATAAAATTGGCTGTTTCCTGATCATTAATACAGTCGAAAAAACCAATTCCTCCCGTAGGCTGCTTTTGCTCATAACATCCATTCACAAAAACAGCAACTTTTCCAACTGTCTTGTTATTTTTTTTAAACAAAAATCTCTCACATTCTCCATTTTTAAAGAATTTATTTTTTTCAGGGTCAAAAATCTCCTCAATATTTTTATTCAAAGGGCGTATATAATTTTTGTCGTGTTGATAGAGGCGGGCAGGGAATTCCAGAAATTCCCTTTTTTGGAGTTGGTTTTGTACTTGTTCGACAATAATCATAGGCTTTTTAATCAGAAATGGCTATAAAGGATAATGTTTTTCATCTCATTTGAAATAGAGAAAAAGATATTATCCGTATTTTTGCTGCAAATTAAATAAAAATGGTTGATTTTACTGATAACGACGATGATATTTTCACGGGAAAAGAACATACGCCTATAAGGAAAGATGCTTTTGATAAATCGCCACAGGAAAAAATTGAAAAAATTACTGAGCTTTTTGGCGAGATCATGGAAACGCTGGGCATGGATATGACAGATGATTCTCTGAAAGACTCTCCAAGACGTGTTGCCAAGATGTATGTGAATGAAATTTTCGGAGGACTTCTTCCGGAAAACAAGCCAGGAGTTTCCACTTTCTCCAATAAATACAAGTACCGCCAGATGTTGGTGGAAAAAGACATCACGGTATACTCTTTCTGCGAACACCACTTTTTACCTATCATAGGAAGAGCACATGTTGCTTATATTTCCAATGGAGAAGTAATAGGTCTTTCAAAAATTAACAGAATTGTGGATTATTATGCAAAAAGACCACAGGTTCAGGAAAGATTGACCATGCAGATTGTTGATGCCTTGAAAGAAGCTTTGGGAACAAAAGATGTAGCCTGTATCATTGATGCCAAACATCTTTGCGTAAACTGTAGAGGAATAAAAGATACATCAAGTTCTACAATTACTGCGGAACTAAGTGGTATTTTCAGAACCAACCCTATTACAAGACAGGAATTCTTACATTATGTAGGAAGCCATGCAAAGCTGGATTATTAAATCATGAACTACCGGATTCTTAGAAATATTATTGATGCCGAGCTTAAGAGATTTCAAAACATCACTGAAGAAGAGTGGTCATATAAAGGTTCTTCTGAAAAATGGTCAAAAAAAGAAATTATTGGTCATCTTTGTGACAGCGCTTTTACAAATATCCGTAGATTTGTTGTGACACAATACAAAGAGAACGAAAATATTGTATACGACCAGAATTTTTGGGTAAAAGCTCAGAACTATCAGAATGTTCCTGTTTCAGATCTTATTGACCTGTGGAAGTCTTTGAACTATCAGATTGTTCACATCGTGGAAAATATCCCGGATGAAGCATTACAGAGAACCTGTGATACTACCAAAACAGAACCCAGGGTGTATACGCTGGAGTTTATTATTAATGATTATGTAGACCATTTACAGCATCATTTAAAAGCGATTTAATTATGATAAAATTTAAAAAAGTTTCCGATAAAATCTTCATTGCAACAATTATTTGTTGTGACAGAATTATTTTTTAACTACTTTTTGAATCTTTAAAACTATTAAATCTTTTAACTTAAAAATAAATGCAATTAAAAATATATAACTCCCTTACAGCGGAAAAAGAAATATTTAAACCTATTTTAGAAGGAAATATCGGGATGTATGTCTGCGGACCTACAGTGTACAGCAATGTGCATTTAGGAAATGTAAGAACCTTCCTTTCCTTCGATTTTATCTACCGTACCCTGACTCATTTGGGGTATAAAGTAAGATATGTAAGAAATATTACCGATGCAGGACACCTTACTGATGATGGAAATGTAGATAATGACAGATTCGTAAAGCAGACCAGACTTGAAAAGCTGGAGCCTATGGAAATTGTACAGAAGTACACCGTAGACTTCCACAAAGTACTGGATATGTTCAATCTGCTGCCACCCAACATCGAACCTACTGCTACAGGACATATTGTAGAGCAGATAGAATTAACTCAAAAACTGATTGAAAGAGGCTTTGCTTACGAAAGCAACGGTTCAGTATACTTTGATGTATTAGAATACAACAAAAGAGGGCTGAACTATGGTGAACTTTCAAAACGTAATATAGAAGAGCTTTTCGCCAATACCAGAGACCTTGACGGACAAGGTGAAAAGAAAAACCCACAGGATTTTGCATTGTGGAAAAAAGCATCTCCCGCACACATTATGAGATGGAATTCCCCTTGGGGAGAAGGTTTCCCGGGATGGCACCTGGAATGTACTGCAATGAGCACAAAATATCTTGGCGAAACATTCGATATTCATGGAGGAGGAATGGATCTTAAATTCCCTCACCACGAATGTGAAATCGCACAGGGAAAAGCCTGCAATGATGCAGCACCGGTAAATTACTGGATGCACGCCAATATGCTGACGATGAATTCTCAACGTATGAGCAAATCTACAGGAAACTATATCCTTCCTATGCAATTAGTTACAGGAGATAATGACTTCTTTGAAAAACCTTTCCATCCTTCAATTGTACGTTTCTGCTTCCTGCAGGCGCACTACAGAAGCGTTCTGGATATTTCAAACGATGCCATGATGGCCAGTGAAAAAGGATTCATAAGATTAATGGAAGCAGTGAAAGTATTGAATTCTATTACTCCAGATGATACAAAACAATCCGGTTTCAGCCTGAAAGAGTGGAAAAATAAAGCCTATGAAGCTTTAACAGATGATTTCAATTCACCCATACTGATCGCTCACCTGTTTGAAGCGGTGAAATACATCTTTGCTTTAAACGATGGTAAAGAAACAATCTCAACTGCAGATCTTGAAGATTTAAAGTCAACATTAAATGCCTTTATATTTGACGTTTTAGGATTGCAGACTGTAGAAGAAAACAACAATGAAAAGCTGGATCAGACCCTAAAAGTTTTGATCGAATTAAGAAATCAGGCAAGGAAATCCAAAAACTTTGAGCTTTCAGATCAGATCAGAGACAAATTGCTTGCAGAAGGTATCGAATTAAAAGACGGAAGAGACGGAACATCATACGTTCTGAACTAGAAAATATAACTTCGTTTTATCCCCATTCCGTAGGAGTCCCTTATATATAGGATTCTTACGGAATGTTTTTTTATCCCCAGAAACACCTCACTATTTTCTATTTCTTTTTTTATTCTCCCATCACCAGGCGTCTTACCCTCTTTTATCTTCAACCTTTTCACCCTTTCACTCTCTTACTCTCCAACTTTTTTTGGGAGCTTCATCCTGCTCTCCATTCCTACTCCTCGCGCCATGGCTTTCCCACGCTCCAACCCAGCGACTCTCCCACCCAAGCTGCGGGGTAACCATTTCTATCAGGGCTAGGGGAGGAGTTATAAATGATGAATGATGGATGATGGATGATGGATGATGAATGATGAGGTTCGGGTTGTTGTTTCGAGGTTCAGGTCTCCATGTATAAAAGGAACATTGGTATTGAAATTTCATATTTCAGAATTCTATGGAAACAGGTTATTGAGTACGAATCCCTATTCCCATTGTATCATTCCGCAGGAATCCAAATTCTTTACAAGAGCGCTTGTAAGTTGGCAGGATAATATCTGAGGTCTTTTAGCTGTTAGTATTAGCCGTGTCCTGCTGAGCTGAGTCGAAGCATTTTAATTACAGGTATAGGCGTTAAATCTTATTACTCTATATTATATAAATGTACTCTTTAGGATTTCGCATCATCCTATCCTATATATAATATAAATACAAACCCCTTATCTGTGTCCATCTGTGTCATCTGTGGTTCATTATAACTATTCAATAGGAGTGGGCTAAAATCCTGAGCTTCGTCGAAGGAATCCCGTTTAGCAAAAAAGACCCCCTTAATTCAGGTTTAGCCAAAACCTATATATAGGTTATTAATTTAAAAAAGCTATTCTCATAATTCTATAGACCATATTTTGATCATTCGCCCCCAAAACCCCGCATCTTGCATCCGGAATCATCCCCTCTCGCCCTCCAACGCTCCCACCCTCTCACCTGATTCTCCAAACAAATGTTTAAAATTTTTCTCCCTGCGTTCCAGTTGATTAGGATAAAAACCTATTCGAATATGAAATTTATGTTAAATAAAGTTGTTTTGCGTTGTAATAAGTTATTATCTTTGCCCCACTGAAAAACGAGAGTATATCAGTAGCGCAGAAGAGCCTTTAGATAGGCAGAAACGATATTACTTCCAAGAAGAGACAAGCGAAAAAAACTTCAAAACTTTTTGTAAAAAAAGTTGCCAGTTTAAAAAGAGTTTGTATCTTTGCAG